>CAJXTP010000067.1 GCA_913061335.1 uncultured Loktanella sp. | reverse complement strand
ATCTCTGGCCCCATGAACTTCGTCGGCAGATATGTCGACAGCCACGGGATATACGTGATCAAAATCAAGAACACGAACAGCACAGCCAAGAATGGCAGGGCCGCGCGGACAACAGCCATCATCGGCATGCCAGCCACGCCAGAGGTAACAAACAAGTTCAATCCAACTGGCGGCGTGATCATCCCGATCTCCATGTTGACCACCATGATGATGCCCAGATGGATCGGATCAATGCCCAGAGATATCGCAATTGGAAACACCAGCGGGGCAACGATCACAATCAAACCCGACGGCTCCATGAACTGACCACCGATCAGCAAAATCACGTTGACCACGATCAAGAACATGATCGGGCCCATACCCGCCGATAACATCGCCTGGGCAATATGCTGCGGGATCTGCTCGTCAGTTAGAACATGCTTTAGGATCAGCGCGTTGGCGATGATAAACATCAACGTCACCGTTAATTTACCACCTTCAAACAAGGCCTTACGGGTATCAGCGTGGAACCAACTTGTGATCAAAACCTGCGGGTTTTGCAGCAACGACTTGGGCGGCGCACCATCAACACCCGCCAATGGACCCATGTCACGATAGATAAACGTGGCCACGATGAACGCATAAACAGCGGCAACAGCAGCGGCCTCTGTTGGGGTAAACGCACCCGGTTTCCAGACCAGACCATCAAACGTCAGCCAAGGATGACCATAAATGCCACCCATGATGATCACGATTAACAACAGCCCCCAAGCAGCATCGCGGAAGCTAGCGAATATCTCGCCCCAGCCCTGCCATTCGCCCTTGGGCATATTCTTGATACGGGCCATGATATAGATGGTGATCATCAACATCGTCCCCGCCAAAATACCTGGAATGACACCAGCCAAGAACATCCGGCCCACGGATACATCCGTCGCAGATGCATAGACCACCATGACAATCGACGGCGGGATCAAAATCCCCAACGTGCCTGCATTACAGATCACGCCAGCCGCGAATTCCTTGGTGTATCCGACCTGACGCATGGCCGCGATCACGATGGACCCAATCGCAACCACTGTGGCTGGCGACGAGCCGGACAAAGCCGCAAACATCATACATGCCAACACACCCGCAATCGCCAAGCCGCCCTGAAAATGGCCAACACAGGCGATAGAAAACCGAATGATCCGTCTGGCCACGCCGCCTGTGGACATAAACGTCGATGCCAACACAAAGAACGGGATCGCCAGCAGCGTGTAATGCCCCGCCATCGCTTGATATAACGACTGGGCGACCGACGCCAAAGACGTGTCAGAGAACGCCAGCAAAAAGATGATCGACGACAGCCCAAGCGACACGGCAATCGGCACACCGATCAACAGCAGACCAACGATCATGCCAAATAAAAGTACTACATCCATGATCTTACGCGTCCTTGTTCAAGTGGGCGACTTCTTGGACCGCCTCTTCTGCTTCGTGGCTCACAATCATGCTTGGGCGCAGACCACGGGCGACAGCCACAGTGGCTTGAATGATGCGCAACAGCATCAAGGCCACGCCAAACGGCAGCATGAAATAGGGGACAAACCGAGGCAGCTTCTCGTATTCCTCACCCATGTTAAATGTGTTTTCGAGGTAAGTTTGGGCAAATGGGATAGGGACCTGTTCGGTCTCGTACCACCCCTGATCGCGCGTGTTTTCGTCAAAACCAGTTGGAATGATGCGGCCAGTGGTCTGCTGAAATCCACCAAACGGCGCCCAATAATCCCACGCGCCTTTCATCATCAAACCGCCATATGCGACACACATCAACGCCGAAAAAATGACCATCGCCTTGCGCAACCGCGTGCCAGCCATGTTCAAAATCGCATCAACACCCAGATGGGCAGTGATCTTAAACCCATAAGAAATACCGAACAACACCAGCCATGCGAACAAGATCAACGTGACCTCAAGCCCCCATAACAAGGATAATCCAAACCCGTAGCGCAACACGACATTTGCGAACGTGACCAAAACCATCAACCCCAACAATGTTGCGATAATTGTTTCTTCGATATGTGAAATAATTTGGCCCAGCTTACTGCTTGGCGCATCTTGGGTGCCCGACATTGCGGTCCCTCCCCCAAATTTTAAGTGTGGTCGTCATGGGGCGACGATTGCCGCCCCATGACTAGATTAATTCGGCTTACAGCGCGTCGTTGATCGCCTGAGCCGCGTCGATGTTTTCTTGACCAACATCGCCTACGAACTGTTCCCAAACTGGCTTCATCGCGCCAACCCATGCAGCACGCTGCTCGGTTGTCAGAACACGAACTTCACCACCAGCGGCGATGATCGCCTCTTTGGCTTCCTCGTTCACCTTGAACGCTTCGCTGTTACGCATCTCAGTCACTTCGCGCAGGATCGTGGTCAGCTGATCACGCACTGGCGCATCAAGGCTGTCCATAAAATCAACAGACGTCACAACAAGATAGTCGATGATGCCGTGGTTGGTTTCTGTGGTGCCGTCTTGGACCTCAAAGAACTTCTTGCCGTAAATGTTCGACCATGTGTTTTCCTGACCGTCGACAACACCTGTCTGCAAGGCACCGTAAACTTCGGAAAACGCCATTGGCTGTGGGGATGCGCCAATCGCGGACATCTGAGCAACCAACACGTCAGAGTTTTGCACGCGGAATTTCAGACCAGCTGCATCAGTTGGCAAGTTCAGCGGCACGTTCGCCGAGAACTGCTTCATGCCATTGTGCCAGAATTCCAAGCCCTGAAGACCACGGCGCTGCATGCTGTCTTTCATCGCTTGGCCCGTCTCAGATGTCTGAAACGCGTCAACTGCATCGATGTTTGTGAACATGAATGGCAGATCGAAAATACGGAACTGCTTGGTGAATGCCTCGAACTTTGACAAGGACGGCGCGGCCATCTGAACGTCGCCTTGCAGCATCGCCTCAAGCACTTGGTCATCGTTATAAAGTTGCGAAGACGGGAACACTTCCATGCACATTACGCCGTCCATCTCAACGTTTACACGTTCCTGCAACAGCGTCGCAGCGATGCCTTTCGGGTGGCGGTCAGTGTTGGTCACGTGGCTAAACTTAACGACGATTTCACCATCATCACAGCCAGCGGCATGGCTATCAGCAAATGCTGCGTTTGCAGCAACGGACATGGCCGCGACCATCGCAGCGTTCTTTAAAAATGTCATTGTGGTTCCTCCCAGAACGTCAATTGCGGCCCAAGTGGACCATCTGAAATGATCAAACGATGATTGATGGGTCACGACAAGCAGGTTGTTAACGCGCCAACTAAACCCTTCAACCAATTGTAATACATAGATTTCCCAAAGAACGACATGTCGAACCAACAACTGGGATGCGAGATTTCACACATGGGTTAGCCCTAACTGTGCGGAAAACCGCACACTCGCTTACCCCCGATAATCCTCAGCACGCAAACTATGGCGGGCCAACTTGTCATAGAACGTTTTGCGCGGCAGTTGTAGATCTACAGCCGCTTCACCGGCCCGCCCGTCGTGACGCTGCAACGCGGCAATCAGCAATGATCGTTCGACCTGTGCCATCTGTGCGGCCAGCCCGTGGCCTTGGTCTTCAACCGCGTCATCCAACCCCATCGCAAACCGCATCGCGGCATTCATCAGCGCGCGTGCATTGCCTGGCCAGTCTTGCGCCATCAGCCCTGCAATCACCTCCGCGCTGATGTCTGGAAGCGGCAAATTCGCCTGCTCGCAAGCCTGCGCAATATAATGCTGAAACAGCACCGGAATATCCGCACTGCGTTCGCGCAAGCTTGGGATACGGACCCGCAAAATATCAAAATGATAGAACAAATCTTCCTGAAACCGGCCCGCAGCAACTTCGGCGTCCAACGACACAGTTGTGCCAGCCAACAGGCGCAGCCCCGCGCCTGCCTCAAGCACATCAATCAAGGCGAACTGCACATCGGCAGACAAACGGCTGACCTCATCTAGATACACCGTGCCGCCAGCCCCCGTGTCCAAAGCCGCGCGCAGCCCCGCAACAGTCAGCAAACCTGCGCTTTGTTTCACAAATGGACGCGTCGCATTGGCGGACAAAAGATGGATCACCTCCGCAACTTTCGCCGTGCCAGACCCGCGTTCACCCGTGATCAAAGCATCAGTGCCCATACCAGCAATACGCCTGACCTGAGCCCGCAATTCAACGGCCTTTTCGGACGTGCCGTGCAACAATCGCGCCGCAGCATCACCCTGTTCCACAGCAGCAATCAGAAGGCGATTTTCCAAAACAAGCGCACGCGCCTTTAGCGCACGGGTCACTACCACCATAAACGGCGCAGGACCGCAGGGCTTTTCTAAAAAATCATATGCCCCCATACCCATCGCCTTTACCGCCATCGGAATGTCGCCTTCACCCGTCAATAATATCACCGGCAAATCGGGGTCAGTCGTGCGGGCAAACTCCAACAAATGAAACCCGTCCCGCCCCGGCATACGCATATCGGTCACCACGACACCGTCAAAACTGGGGGTCAAATGATCCTTGGCTGCCAAGAATGATCCCGCCAAAACGGGCTCAATCCCCGCAAGCTCCAGCGTCTGCCCCAAGGCCTCGCGGATCGCAGGATCGTCATCAACTAAAAGTACGCGCATTGTCATACCGCTTTGTCGGCAGCGGCGGGGATAAGTTCAACCGTAAAAATCGCGCCCCCCGCATCATGGTTACGACCACGGATCACCCCGCCAAAGCTTTGGACCAAGCCATATGAAATGCTCAGCCCCAGCCCCATGCCTTCGGCGGCACCAATGGCTTTGGTCGAATAGAACGGATCAAAAATCTTTTCCGGCTCGGTAATGCCTGGCCCCGTGTCACGCACCGACAAGGTCACGCGCTCAGCATCAGCGACAACTGCAATCGTCAAGATACGCGGGTCCGACAGTTCCATCGCGTCAATGCCGTTGGATGCAAGGTTCAGCACGACCTGCTGCAACCGGACGTCACCACCGCGCACAATTACCCCGCAGGCTCCCTCCCAACGCACATCGACCTGCGCCTCGGCGATTTTTGAACCCAACAGTTCCAAAACAGTATCCACCACGCGGCCCACATCCACATCCCCCAAGGGTTCGCTTTCTTGACGCGCAAACGCCCGCAAATTGCGAATGATCCGACCCATCCGGTGCGCCAGTTCAGATATTTTACCCAAGTTCTTGGCCGCCATATCAGGGCGATCACGCACCATGAAACTTTGGCCGTTTTCCGCAAACGACTGGATGGCCATCAACGGCTGGTTCAATTCATGGCTGATTCCGGCGGACATTAATCCCAGCGCTGACAGCTTGCCAGCCTGCACCAAATCGGCTTGCGCCTTAGTCAATCGGACCTCAGCGGCACGCCGGTCTTCAACCTCTTGGCGCAGGCTCAGGTTGGCAGATGACAGTTGCGCCGTGCGATCTTGGACACGATGTTCCAGCTTTGCATTTGCCTCGGCCAAGGTACGACGGCGCTGTGTCGCCAAAAACAACAGCGCACCAAACGCCAAGCAAAGCGCGCCAGCCACAGCAGATTGCAAAAACGCGATCTGACGGGCGGGTGCCGCATCCAGCAATACTTCGCCGCGCATATCGATCACCGGCAAATCCATAGTCCGGTGTAACGCACGCCGCGGCACGTACCGGCTTCCCGACACTTGCCAAACGTCCATGCCGCGCACATCGCGCGCTGTGTAGTTCAAGAAATCACCCTGCGCGCGCGATCGCAACACCAACTCGGACCTGTTCGACACGAAAACAACACCGTCAGCATCGGTGAAAAACAAAACCGGACGGGCACCGCGCCACGCTCCCTCAACGCCCTCCACACCCGCATAGACCAATAGCGCACCGATCACTGGGCCAGCATTCGAAAACACAGGGGCTGCAAAAACAAACGTACGCACCCCGTCGCGCACCGGATGATCAACACCCAACGCCCCGTCCATTGCACGCTCAAAATAGGATTGGTCCGCATGACTAAAAGCAGGCGCATCTTGGGTCCCAATTAATGGCGCACCCGTTGTATCCAACAGCACAATATCCAATGCGCCAGTCTTGTCGCTAACTTGCTGCAAAATCGGGCGAACGGCTTCCAACGTTCCCGATCCAGCCAGAACGGCACCCAATTGCGGACGATCGGCAGTTAACACAGCCAGCTCGCGGTATCGGCGCAGCTCAGCCGTCAAACTATCGGCGGCAAGCGTCAAATCAGATTGCGCGCGGCGTTCAAGCTGGCCCAATGCGGCAACATAGCCGTACCACCACACGCCGCTGACGAATAACGCCACGGTGACAAGATAGGCCAAGATACCCCACGGGCTTTTGCGACGAACAGCAGACATACCGCCAACATACAGCAGTGCATCGCGCCAACAAGGCGGCGCGGCAAAACACGCGCTCACCTTTACCGGCTAAAGCGGCAAGGCAACCGTCGATTTGATCTCTTCCATCGACAAAAGCGCAGTCACATTGAACACCCGCACCTCTGCAATAAGCGCTTGATAAAACACATCATAAGCACGGGCATTTTGCACGCGAACCTTTAAAATATAATCAATATCACCTGCCAAACGGTGGGCCTCTTGGACCTCATCGCGCGACAGCAACGCCTTTAAAAACCGCTGTTGCCAGTCGGCATCATGTTCCGACGTGCGGATCAGAACAAAGAAACACGCCTCAAACCCAAGCGCCTCCGCGTCCAATATAACCGTCTGTTGCCCAATGACCCCTGCTTCGCGCATTTTACGAATCCGGTTCCAGACCGGCGTCTTTGATGACCCAACAGATTTGGCGATATCGTCCAAAGATTGGGCTGCATCGGCCTGCAAGCTGCGTAAAATTTTCCGATCCATTTCATCGATCCGCACAGACATTCTCAATTCTCCGTATTTGGGGGACAACCCATCCGACCTCGTGCTGAGGCGGAACATGTGTCCTTACATGGCGCACAGGGGCGGTAATTCCCAGAACATTATTCTATATTGGGGATAAGAATTCACCGAAAGGCCACGCCATGAAGCATTTTCCAATCTTCCTATCTGTCTCAGGACGCCGGATCATCGTATCTGGCGGCGGTGATGCAGCCCTAGCGAAACTGCGGCTTTTGATGAAAACCGAAGCACACATCAACGTTTTGGCGCAAATCGCCGCCCCAGAGATCCACCGCTGGGCAGCACAGGGCAAACTGACCCTAACAAACCGCGCGATGGACCACGGCGATGCAATTGGTGCCGTGCTTTTCTACGGCGCAAACGAGGACGCAATCGAGGACGCCCGCACCGCCGCTATCGCGACGTCCGAGGGCGCGCTTGTGAACATCGTCGACAATCTCGCCGACAGCCAATTCATCACCCCCGCGATCGTCGACCGCGATCCGGTTACCATCGCAATTGGCACCGAAGGGGCCGCCCCCGTGCTGGCCCGCGCGATCAAAGCTGATCTCGAAGAAAAACTGCCCGCCTCCTTGGGCACGCTCGCGCGTATCGGTAAAACCTTCCGCCATGCCGTTGACGTGCTGCCATTTGGCGCAAAACGTCGGACGTTCTGGTCGGACTTCTATTTCAACGCGGGTCCTTCTGCGATGAACCAACAGGGTGAAAAAGGTATTCTCCCGTCCCTCGAAACCCTGTTGGATAAACATGTGATGACCGAACAACCTGAAGGCCATGTTGACCTTGTCGGCGCAGGCCCCGGTGATCCGGATCTGCTGACCCTGAAAGCCCGCAAAGCCATCGATAAGGCCGACGTCATCATCCACGACCGCCTTGTGACCGCCGACATCTTGGAACTTGCGCGCCGTGAAGCGACCATCATCGATGCAGGCGAGCATGGGTTCGGCACATCCACCGCATTAATCGTCAAATACGCTAAGGACGGCGCACATGTCGTGCGGCTCAAGGCGGGCGATCCGTCCGCCTCTGGCCGCTTGGACGCGGACATCGACGCGGTGGTTGCCGCTGGCATTTCCTACCAAATTATTCCCGGCATCGCCGCTGCAAACATCGGGCAACGCCCAACAAATCGTAGCCTGAATTCTGCGGTGCGACTGATCACGCGCCACGACACAAAAAACTGCGCCAATCTGACCGATCCGGCGCTGACGATTGACGGTTTTGCGCCCCGCAAGGTGGCATATGCAAAACTTATGCAAAACTTATACGAAAATCACAGCCAAAAAGAGGCACTTTAATCATGGCCCGCCCACTCACAGCTAAAGTCCTCACCGCCAATGCGCTGCTCGAAGGCGACGCAATTTGGTTCACCGAAACGAACGAATGGACTCGCGATATCGCCCAAGCCGAACTGATCACAGACGAGGCGCACGGCGACATCCGTCTACTCGAAGCCATGGCAGATCAATCAGTCGTCGCAGGTGTCTATTTGGCTGATGCAAAGGCCGGACCCGACGGTCCAGAGCCGGTGCATTTTCGCGAAACCTTCCGCACACGCGGCCCATCCAATTACGCCCACGGCAAACAAGAGGCCTGAAGAATATGTATATTTACAATGACTTCGACGAGAAATTTGTCCGCAATCGCGTCGCCGAATTCCGTGGCCAAGTGGATCGCCGCATTGATGGATCACTCACCGAGGATGAATTCAAACCACTGCGTTTGATGAACGGTCTCTACCTGCAACTGCACGCCTATATGCTGCGTGTGGCGGTGCCTTACGGCACGCTGAACTCCGCGCAAATGGATAAATTGGCCTATATTGCCGACCGTTGGGACAAGGGCTACGGGCACTTCACCACGCGCCAGAACATCCAATATAATTGGCCTGAACTACGCGACGTGCCAGACATGCTTTCAGCACTCGCTGATGTGGGCATGCACGCCATCCAAACCTCTGGAAACACTATCAGAAATGTGACCGCAGACCATTTCGCAGGTGCCGCCGCCGACGAGATTGAAGACCCTCGCCCGACCGCGGAATTGCTGCGCCAATGGTCAACGGATCACCCCGAATTTCAGTTCCTTCCGCGCAAATTTAAGATCGCAGTCACAGGTGCTAAAGCCGACCGCGCCGTCACCCGCGCCCACGATATAGGCCTGCGGATGGTCCGTAATGATGCGGGCGAAGCGGGCTTTGAGGTCATCGTTGGTGGTGGCCTTGGTCGCACTCCGATGGTCGGAAAAATACTGCGGACGTTCCTACCAAAATCAGATTTACTGCCCTACTGCGAAGCCATCGTCAGCGTCTACAACCTGCTTGGTCGGCGCGACAATAAGTATAAAGCACGGATCAAAATCACCGTACACGAGAACGGCTTGGAAAAGATCCAAGAGCTTGTAGAGTCACGTTTCGCACAAATTCGCCCTGAATTTTCTGGGATAGACGCGCATCTGCTATCACAAATCGAACAATCGTTTGCCGCGCCAACCTATGTTGTAAATTCAACAAACGGCTTTGAGGCCGCCCGCCTTGCCAATCCCGCGTTTCGGTCTTGGACGGATACAAACCTGTCTGACCATAAGGCAGACGGCTACGCAGTTGTGTCTATCTCGATCAAAAAACACGGTGCCACACCGGGCGATGCGACATCTGACCAGATGCGTGTCATGGCAAATCTTGCGCGCAAATATGGCCACGACGAATTGCGCATCAGCCACGAGCAAAACGTGATCCTGCCACATGTTCACAAGTCCGATTTGCTTGCGATCTACTCTGAATTGCGCGCCGCTGATCTGGCGACCGCAAACATCGGCTTGATCAGCGATATCATCGCCTGCCCCGGCATGGATTATTGCGCGCTTGCAACAGCCCGTTCCATTCCTGTCGCGCAAGAAATTGCGACCCGTTTTGACGCGTTAAAACTAGAGCACGAGATTGGTCCGCTAAAGATCAAAATCTCGGGCTGCATCAACGCATGTGGGCACCATCACGTGGGACACATCGGCATTTTGGGCCTTGATCGGGCGGGCGTCGAAAATTACCAGATCACGCTTGGTGGTGACGGCACCGAGACCACAACAATCGGCGAACGCGCGGGTCCTGGCTTTGGCGCAGATGACATCGTTCCCGCGATTGAGCGGCTGGTTCTTGGCTATCTTAATCTGCGTGACAACGCGGATGAGACGTTCCTCGCGGCCTACCGCCGCTTGGGCGCGGAGCCTTTTGTTGCACTTCTTTATCCAGAAAAGGCTGCTAAAAATGCCGCTTAAGGAATTGGCCGAGCGCCGCAATATACTGCACCGCAAATCAAGCGCCCAGACCGTGCTGGCACATGCATTGTCGGACGTTCAAATCGGTGAAGTCGCCGTCGTCAGCAGCTTTGGCGCAGAAAGCGTTGTGCTGCTGCATATGGTGTCTGAAATCAACAAGGCAACGCCCGTAATCTTTCTTGATACCGAAATGCTGTTCGCAGAAACGCTGCAATATCAACATGATGTCGCCAAATTTCTTGATCTGACCAATGTGCGTGTCATCACGCCGACGCGGGATGCAGTGTTTATCAATGACGTTGACGGCTTGCTTCATCAGGCCGACACAACTGCCTGTTGCCACTTACGCAAGGTCAAACCGCTGAACGATGCACTGGCCGAATTTGGTGGTTGGATCACGGGTCGCAAGCGGTATCAATCAGGCGCGCGCGCCACGATCCCGTTGTTTGAGAGAGACGCCCGAAAGATAAAAGTGAACCCGCTCGCATCTTGGACGGCGGCAGACATTGCGGCGTATATGGAGACACATAATTTGCCGCGCCACCCGCTGGTGGCCAAGGGGTATCCGTCCATTGGCTGCATGCCGTGCACGTCCCGCGTGGGCGACCATGAGAGCGCGCGTTCGGGCCGCTGGCGTGACGCTGCAAAAACCGAATGTGGCATTCATTTCTCCCCCAATGAGGCCGTGCATGCGCCGGCGAGCAAACAATGAGTATTTTGGACAAAGCGAGGCAAATGCGATGAGTGTGATTGTAACCGATACGGGTTTTTCGGCGGATGATTGGAGCTGTGGCTTTCGCACCGCGGAAGATGCCCCTGCAAATGACTGTACCCAAGCTGTCGATCTACCCTCAGACACAGCCCCTGAGACGTTGGCGCGCTTGACCAATGCCCCAATGATCCGGATCGATTTTCCGTCATCTGCGGATGGCCGTGGGTTTACGCTGGCGCAGATCTTGCGCCGTGCCGGGTTTACCGGTCGTTTGCGCGCGCGCGGGCATGTGTTGTCTGACCAATATGCGATGGCGCGCCGCAGTGGCTTTGATGAGGTTGAAATTGACGCGGCCCTCGCTGCCCGTCAGCCAGAACCACAGTGGTTAGCCCGCGCAAATTGGCAATCGCACAACTATCAGGCCCGCCTGCGCGGCTGAGCCCTTCCCCTACCCATATTCACCGACTAAACGGAGGGTGGCCCAAAGGGGCTGCCATTTTACCTATGACAGAGCAAACACCAGTGACCACTGACAAAGCCAAGCCCGTCCCGACACTGCCCGATGCGCAAACCGTCACATCCGTGACCCATCATACCGATAGCTTATTCAGCTTTCGGGTGACCCGTCCTGCGTCGTTTAGGTTCCGGTCAGGAGAGTTCGTAATGATCGGCCTGATGGGGGACCCGCACCCAGTGACTGGCAAGCAAAAGCCGCTGTTGCGCGCCTATTCTATTGCGTCCCCGTCATGGGATGAGGAGTTGGAGTTCTATTCCATCAAGGTCCCTGACGGCCCGCTGACATCCCGCTTGCAGCACATTAAAGTCGGCGACGAGGTCATCTTGCGTCCGAAACCCGTCGGCACATTGGTGCATGATGCCTTGCTGCCCGGAAAAAGGTTATATTTCTTTTCGACTGGCACCGGATTTGCGCCCTTTGCGTCCTTGCTCCGCGAGCCTGACACTTTTGAAAATTACGATGAGGTCATCATCACACACACCTGCCGTGATCTGGCCGATCTGGCATACGGGCGCAATCTGATTGCGTATATCAAACAAGACGAGATGATGATCGAGCTTTTTGGCGCCGATAACTTGGCCAAGATCCGGTATTATCCAACCACCACCCGCGAGCAGAGCCCAAAGATGGGCCGCATCACCACGTTGATTGAAAATGGCGAACTGTTTAGCGATCTGGGTGTTCCGCCGCTTGATCCAGCAACAGACCGTGCAATGGTCTGCGGGAGCCTTGCGTTCAATGTTGATATCAAGGCGCTGATGGAAAAGGCAGGCCTGCACGAAGGTGCTAATTCCGAGCCGGGACAGTTTGTAATCGAAAAGGCATTTGTAGGTTAAACCCTTCTGATCACATGTAAAAAAAGGGGCCGCGTCACAATTGACGCGGCCCCTTTTTCGTATAGCGAAAGCGGTCGGGTTACTGACCCAATGCTTCTTTCAGACGTGTCAAAGTGGCTTCCAGCAGTGCTGGGTTATCTTTGATTGCATTAACTGCGCCGGACAGGACAGTTTGCTGAACAGCGGACAGATCAGAGTTCGAAATCATCTCGTTCACCTTGTCAGCGTCAAAACCGTCTGCGGTCAGTAAATCAGCCATGCCTGTTTCGGCAGCAGCTTCTTCGGCAGCAGCAGTTGCGGCGGCTTCTTCGGCAGCAGCGGTTGCAGCAGCGACTTCAGCAGCAGCAGTCGCAGCAGCTTCTTCGGC
>CAJXTP010000066.1 GCA_913061335.1 uncultured Loktanella sp. | reverse complement strand
CCTGCAAAAGCGGGCAATGGATGTGACCAAACTGCTGCTGCCTTACGAGCCCACGGACGTGCTGGCGCAGCTCGCGGCCCATAAGGCGGCGAACCCCGACTTTAACATTACCAAAGTGCATTTCTTCCCACTCGGCGGGATTAAGACCAATGCCAATTGGGCCATCAATCACGGCGGCGCTTCTGCCGTTCCTGCAAATCAATCCTAAGGGACTGCGCATATGACACGCACGATCGTCGAATCCAAAACACGCACAACCATCATCGGCTTTGATCAGCCTTTTGCCGTCATCGGCGAGCGGATCAACCCGACGGGCCGCAAAATCCTGAACGAAGAACTTGAACGCGGTGATTTTTCCCGCGTTGAATCCGATGCGCTTGCGCAGGTCGCTGCTGGCGCAAACATCCTCGATATTAACTCGGGCGCCGTGTTCTCGAACAAAATGGCCGAAGATCCACGCTACGCCGACAACAACTTTGTTGAGCCAACGCTGATGATGGAATTGATCCGCCACGTGCAGGCCGTCACCGACTGCCCGCTGTGCATCGACAGCTCGGTTCCCGGTGCGCTTGAAAACGGCCTTGCCGCCGCTGAAGGCCGCCCGTTGCTGAACTCTGTCACTGGCGAAGAGGACCGGATGGAATTGGTTCTGCCGCTGGTCAAGAAATACAACGTTCCTGTTGTGGCCATTTCAAACGATGACACCGGCATTTCCGAAGACCCCGATGTGCGTTTCGCAGTGGCCAAAAAGATCGTTGAACGGGCCGCTGACTTCGGCATCCCAGCACATGACATTGTGGTTGATCCACTGGTCATGCCAATCGGCGCGATGGGCACGGCTGGCCTGCAGGTTTTCGCACTCGTGCGGCGCTTGCGCGAAGAACTTGGCGTGAACACAACTTGCGGCGCGTCCAACATTTCGTTCGGCCTGCCAAACCGCCACGGCATCAACAACGCGTTCCTGCCAATGGCGATGGCTGCGGGTATGACATCTGCAATCATGAACCCTGTCGCCCTGCCCGTCGGTCCAAAAAAGCTCGCTGAAAAGCGCGCCGAGATTGAAGCCGCTGGCATCATCATTCCCCCAGGCATGGACGACGAAGCAATCGTTCAAATGTTTGGCATGGGCTCGACCCTGCCACGTGCTGGTAAGGAAATGGAGGCCATTCGCGCCGCCAACTTCCTGACGAACAATGACCCAGCAGGTGGCGATTGGATCGGCTTTAACCGCCCTCCAATCAAAGCAGGCGAAGGTCGTGCGCGCACAGGCCGCCGCACACGCAAGTAACCGTCACAAAACGAAAAGGGGGACCTGCATCACTGCGGGTCCCCCTTTTTTATGCCCGCAATCAGCGCTTAGCGATAATGCAGCGATTGCCCGTCATGGAAAATCTGCACCTTTGATGGGTCGGCCTTCATACGCACCGATGTGCCACGCAGGTCCATATGAATACCCGGCAGCTTGCCAATGACGCTGTCGTTATCGCCAACCTTGTCGAAATACAGCAATGTGACTTCGCCCAAGGCTTCGGTGAACTTAACCGAACCTTCAAACACGTAATCCTTGCCTGTGGTCTCGATCAAATCCTCTGGGCGGACGCCGATATTGACCTGCAAACCCTTGTCAGCAGCCTGCGTTGGCACAGCCGCCTTCGCGGACCCACCGCCGTCTAATTCCACAGTCGTGATAGCACCGGTTCCGGTTATCTTGCCCGACAACAAGTTCATCGCAGGTGATCCGATAAACTGCGCCACAAACTCGTTCTCTGGGCGTTCATACAGTTCAAGCGGCGTGCCGACTTGGGCAATGCCCTTGTTAGCCAGTACCACAATACGCGTCGCCAGCGTCATCGCCTCAACCTGATCATGGGTCACATAAATCATCGTGCTTTCCGGCATCGATTCCTTAAGCTGGGCAATCTCGATCCGCGTGGCGACACGCAAGGCAGCATCCAAATTCGACAGCGGCTCGTCGAACAAATACACCTTTGGATCGCGGACAATTGAGCGACCAATCGCAACCCGCTGTCGTTGACCACCCGATAGCGCCTTGGGCAAACGGTCAAGATACTCATCCAGCTGCAAAATCTTGGCGGCATTGCCAACAGCAGCCTCAATTTCAGCAGGCGTTTTTTTGGCCAGCTTTAGCGCAAACGACATATTATCGCGCACCGTCATATGTGGGTAAAGCGCGTAGGATTGGAACACCATCGCGATACCGCGCTGCGCTGGTGGGACATCATTGACGACCTGCCCATCAATCTGCAGCTCACCGCCGGTGATCTTTTCCAGACCCGCAATCATGCGTAGCAACGTCGATTTGCCACACCCAGACGGGCCAACAAAGACGATCAATTCGCCCTGCTTAATATCGAGATTAATATCCTTCAAAACCTCGACAGATCCGCCGTAAATTTTTCCAACATCCGTCAGTTTTAGATCAGCCATTGTCGCGTTCTCCCCTTAAACTTTATTGGCCGGCTTGGTGCATAAACACACCTGCCATGGCCCTAAATGCATCCGTCCATCCGCCGATACATGCGCCGCACCCAGATCATCACCAATTGGGATCCAGATCCCCGCAGGCAAGTCCAAGTCAGACGGTATATCGCTAATATTAAATGCGCAAAAAATCTGCACCCCGTCGTGCGCGCGGGTGAAATGAACCACGTCACCCGTCACAGAAACTTTGTCATGCGCGCCAACCGACAACGCCGGATGGGCCAGACGGAATGCAATAGCGCGGCGATAATGATGCAACAAAGCAGCCGGATCATCTTCTTGCGCAGCAACTGACAGCGCCAAATGCTCGGACGCCACCGGCAACCAAGGACGCCCCACCGTAAAGGCACCGTTTTGATTGGACGGCTCCCAAACCATTGGAGTGCGGCACCCATCACGACCCTTAAACTCTGGCCAAAACTCAATGCCATAAGGGTCCTGCAGGTCTTCAAACGCAACATCTGCCTCTGGCAACCCAAGCTCTTCACCCTGATACAAACACACCGACCCGCGCAAACACATCAACATCGTGGCAAACATGCGCTGCGCCGCAGGCGGCAAATCCCAACGGCTGGCATGACGCTTCACATCGTGGTTCGAAAACGCCCAGCAAGCCCAACCATCAGCAGCGACATCGTCAACACGGGTCATGACATCGGCAATACGTGCGGCTGTTGGCTGCTCAGGGGACAAAAATTCAAACGCATAACACATCTGCATCAGATCATCGCCCGCAGTATATTCGCCCATAATCTCAAGGCCACGTTGGGCGTCACCGACTTCACCGACAGCAGCCGCACCAAACGGCTCCATCACGGCACGCAGCTTGCGCAGAAAATCCAGGTTTTCTGGACGGTTCTTAGAATAGATATGCTCTTGGTGATTATACGGGTTCACCGCTGGAGCCGTGTCTGCGTTGCGGCGTTCAGGTGGCAACGCAGGATTGTCGCGCAACTCGGCATCGTGAACATAGAAATTGATCGTATCCAAACGAAAACCGTCAACGCCACGGTTCAACCAGAACGTGGCGACATCCAACAGCGCATCCTGCACATCCATATTGTGGAAATTCAGGTCCGGCTGGGACGCAAGAAAGTTATGCAAATAATACTGTTCGCGGCGAGTATCCCACTGCCAAGCCGAGCCACCAAAGATCGACAACCAGTTGTTGGGTGGCGTGCCATCCGGCTTGGGCGCGGCCCAGACATACCAATCGCTGCGGTCATTTTCGCAGTTCGCACGGCTTTCCACAAACCACGGATGCACGTCAGATGTATGCGACAACACCAAGTCAATCATGACACGAATACCAAGCCTATGCGCGGTCTCAACCACAGCATCAAAATCAGCCAGCGTGCCAAACATCGGATCAACATCGCAGTAATCTGACACGTCGTACCCAAAGTCCTTCATCGGCGACGTAAAGAACGGCGAAATCCAGATCGCGTCAACACCAAGCGTCGCGATATAAGGCAAGCGCTGCACGATACCGGCCAAGTCGCCGACACCGTCGCCATTGCTGTCTTGGAAACTGCGCGGATAGATCTGATAGATCACCGCACCACGCCACCAATCATTGTCCACAGCGCCCATCGCAAGCGGGGCTTTCACTGCAACGTTCATCGTCAAAATCCTTATTTCACAGAGCCGGCCAGCAGGCCGCGCACGAGGTATTTCTGCATTGAAAAGAACACCACCAACGGCACCGAAATCGACACAAATGCCGCCGTTGATAGAATTTCCCAATTGCCGCCACGGGTGCCCAGCAATTCAACAATCTGGTTGGTCATCACGGTCGTTTGCCCTGATGCATCGATCAAGAACACCTTGGCGACCAGCAAATCATTCCATGTCCACAAGAACTGAAAAATCGCAAATGACGCCAATGCAGGGAACGACAACGGCAGAATAATTTTGGTGAAAATCTGGAAATCCGTCGCACCATCAACCTTGGCATTCTCAATAATATCACGCGGCAACCCGACCATATAATTGCGCAGCAAATAAATCGCGAGCGGCATCCCAAATCCGGTATGCGCGAGCCATACCCCCAGATAGCCTTTGCCAATGCCGACTCCCAGATGCAGCCGTAACAGTGGAATAAGCGCCAGTTGCAACGGCACCACAAGCAACGCCACAACAAATGCGACCAACAACGCACGCCCTGGAAAATCCATCCAAGCCAGCGCATATGCAGCAAACGCCGCGATCACGATCGGGATGATCGTCGCGGGGATCGTCACAGTCAGCGTGTTAAAAAACGCTTTGGTCATGCCATCTGTCGAATCTCCGCCAAACAGCACAGTTTTATAGTTCTTGAACGTAAATTCCGGCGGGGTCGTTGATGTGGCAAACACACGTTGCCCCCTGCCCGTCATCTCAGTTGTACCAGTCCAGACATAATCGCCGTTGACCTGCACAGTCATCGTCTCGCCATCTTTCAACTCGGCGGTATCACCGGGGACATAGCTATCAATCGCGCGGCTTGACGTGCCCCAAACGCTGATCGTTGCATCAACACCGGCCTTAAACAGATTACCCTCAACGACATAGACGCCGTCGATCAACATCTGCGCGCCCGCGTCATCAGGGTCAGTTGAGCGCAATGTCAGGTTCTGTTCAGCGGGAAAAAGCGATTTCCACCACCCCCCCGTGCTAATCTGATCAGCGGTTCGAAACGATGACACGAACAAACCCAACGTTGGGAACAGCCACAGCATGACCAGCAATGCGACCGAAATATGCACCACCCACTGAAGGGATGATTTGCTTCCTGCGATGTTGCTCATGAGCGCATCTCCTTACGGACGTTATAGACGTTCCACACCAGAATTGGCGTGACCAACAGCATGATGACGATGGCAGCAGCAGAGCCGACACCCCAATCATTGCCGCGAAATAGCTTATCAAACATATAGTTAGCCAACACTTGGGTTTCCCATTGGCCGTTGGTCATGGCGAACACGATATCGAACACCTTCAACACGGTCAGCGTGATCGTGGTCCAGACCACAACAATTGTGCCGGCGATCTGGGGCATCTTAATCTTGAAAAACACCTGAAACGGATTGGCACCATCGACGATTGCGGCCTCCACGGTTTCCTCTGGAATGCCGCGCAATGCAGCAGACAAAATCACCATGGCAAAGCCAGTCTGAATCCAGATCAACACGATCATCAGTAAGATCGAGTTCCAAAACGGCATCGTCAGCCATGTCTGCGGTTCGCCATAAGGCAGCGTCGCGGTGAACAACCCATAGATAGATGTGATACTGGCCACAGCCACACCGACCAAAACCACACCAAACAAGCTGCGCAAGATCGTCGCAAACGATGAAAACCCCTTGATCATAATTGTGGCTAACCACAACGATCCAACAGTCAAAAACGCGAGGAACGCGGCGGGCAATGCGCGTAGCAAAATGAACGACCCAACGCCGCCATTAAACTGCATCCACACCGCATTCAGCGCGCCAATCTGATTGGTATCGGCTGGGCGGGTGTCATAAATCAGCTTAAAAATAACCGCAGCACCAACAAATGAGATCGCCATCGGCATGAATATCATCGACTTGGCAATACTGCCCCAACCGATCCGGTCAGTTAACTGGGCGGCAAGCAAGCCAAACGCAGTTGACGCGGCAGGCACAATAATCAGCCATAACATGTTGTTTTTCAACGCTTCCCAAAACTTCGGGTCGTCCATCATCTGATAATAATTAGCCAACCCAACAAAGGCATTGCCCTTGTCGCGGTCCGTCAGCGAATACCACAGCGTCGCGAAAACCGGATACGCGAGGTACAGCGACAGCGCGAATAGTGCGGGCGCCAAAAACAGCCAAGGACGCACGATATTGGCGCGGTTGATGTTGCGACCGGCGTTCACACCCTTTGCGGGGAACAGCACCTTGTCGATAAACTGGTTGGAGAAATAGAAGTAAGCTAAACAACCGCCTACACCTAAAAATATTGTGACGATGCCCTGTAGTGCAGGATGCATGATATCCCTCCCCCCGAAAAATATAATTGGAATGGGCTGCCCGAATTGGCCGGACAGCCCGAAGACTTAAGCGACTGAATTTACTTCAGTGCGTCCCAAGAATCTTGGATAGCTTGGGCAACTTCAGCGGCGTCTTTGCCACCAGTATAGTCAACCATGCCTGTCCAGAATGATCCGGCACCAACACCACCAGGCATCAGGTCGGACCCGTCAAAGCGGAATGTCGTCGCAGCCAAAAGAACGTCGTTCATCTTCTTGGTCGCAGCATCTACGAACTTGGACGTATCAACACCTTTGTGTGGTGTTAGGAAACCGCCCTTTGCCATCCAAATCTCGTTCGCTTCAGTTGTCTGAATATATGTGATCAGATCATGCGCTGCTGCACTGTCGTTTGTGATTGTCCAAACAGTACCCGCACCCAAAACAGGGGACCCAAGGTCCTTGCTTGCGTAAGCTGGGAAGTAGAAGAAATCAGCGTCTTCGCCAACAACTGTACCCTCTGGGAAAAACGCCGGAATAAACGACGCCTGCTTGTGCATGTAGCACTGCGCAGGAGAGCTAAACAGACCTTTTGGGCTGTCTCTAAAGTCGGTTGTCGCAACAGCGCCAGCGCCACCAGCAACATAATCGTCGACACGTGCGAATGCGCCGAACTCTTCAATCGCAGCAACAACCGCCGGATCGTTGAATGGCATCTCATTAGATACCCAACGGTCATAAACGTCTGGTGCTTGCGTGCGCAGCATCATGTCTTCAACCCAGTCAGTCGCTGGCCAACCTGTGGCTGCACCCGATCCCAGACCGATACACCAAGGTGTGCCGCCATCTGCAACAATCTGATCTGTCAAAGCCTTCAGCTCTTCCATCGTCTCAGGAATGTCATAGTCCGCATCTTCAAAATTCTCTGGAGAATACCAAACAAGCGACTTTACGTCGGCCTTGAAAAAGAAACCGTACAGGCTGTCAGAGCCGTCTTTGCCAGCATATGTGCCCAGATCAACCCAAGACTGACCAGCCGCATAGTTGTCACGAATCCAGTCGCCGGTGCCGTCAGCTAATGGCGTCAAAAAACCACCAGACGCAAAATCGGCAGCCAAACCAGGTTGTGGAAATACAGCGATGTTCGGGGCAGAACCAGCTTCGGCGTCAATGCGAATTTGCTGCTCAAAACTGTCGGACCCAACATAGCTTACTGCGTGGCCAGTGGCCGCCGTAAACCCTGCCAATACGGCTTCAACAGCCTCTTGGTCTGGACCAAGCCATGTCCCAAATACTGTCAGTGGGCCGTGGCTATCAGCAACTGCTGCTGTACCCAATGCCATCACTGCAGCGCTCATATAAAGTGTAGATTTCACGTGTCTTCCTCCCTTGTACGGACGCAGTGCCCGCAATTTCGTTGCTCAACAGCGCAGGAGATTCGCTTCCAAAGCGCTTTGAACTTGTTTCGAACATCGGTGAAATCACACGGCCTGTCAACTTCAAATGAAAACGCACAATTCGCTTGAAAAAAACAGACAAACCGTATACGAAATCGTTTACGTCAATTTGACACGAAAGCAGTGGTGTCTTATAAAAGCGCTTTGGATACCCCTCACATGAACCTCAAACAGCTCTCACTGGAACTTGGCCTTAGCCAGACAACCGTTAGCCGTGCGCTTAATGGTTTCCCCGAAGTATCAGAAGCCACGCGCAACCGTGTACAGCTTGCGGCGGACCGGCATCAGTACCGGCCCAGTACCCGCGCCAAAGGGTTGGCAACAGGCAAGGCGCTGGCAATTGGTCACGTTATCCCCGTCTCTACCAAACACGAAACGATGAACCCAATCTTTGGGGATTTCATTGCTGGCGCGGGGGAAACCTATTCGCGCAACGGCTATGAAATGATCCTGTCTATAGTTGATGATCAAAACGAAAATGACGTCTACCGCGGGCTTAAGGCGCGACATTCAGTTGACGGGGTTGTCGTCCACGGGCCCCGAATGGACGATCCACGCATCGCGCTTTTGAACGAGATTGGCCTGCCATTTGTGGTGCATGGGCGGGCCTCTGGCGTGACTGCCCCCTACTCATGGGTCGACGTGAACAACAGACGGGCATTCAATCGCGCAGCTGATTTCTTGATCGACCTTGGGCATCGGCGTATCGGGCTAATCAACGGCCTTGAGGTCATGGACTTTGCCCACAGGCGGCGCAACGGGTACATGGACACCCTGACCGCCAATGGGATAGCCGCTGACCCTACGCTGATGCGGTCGGGCGAAATGACCGAAGAATTCGGCTATACATCAACGCGTGATATGCTGGCGTTACCAGATCGGCCCACCGCCCTTATGACATCGTCAATGATCCTCGCAATGGGGACGCGGCGCGCCATCGAAGAGGCGGGCCTCACCATTGGGCGCGACGTGTCGGTCATCACCTACGACGATGAACTTTCCTATCTGCGCAATGGCGGCGACGTCCCAATTTTCACAGCTACGCGGTCATCCGTGCGTGATGCAGGCCGCCGTTTGGCGGAAATGCTGCTTGCCGATATCGCAAACCCATTTTCCCAACCACAAACCGAGCTGCTCGAAGCCGAACTGATGGTTGGTCAATCAACGGGGCCTGCGCCCCACCTCTAAGGATTAATCATGCAATTTCGACGTTCCGATTTCCCCGAAAACTTTCTTTTTGGGGCAGCAACTGCGGCCTACCAAATTGAAGGGCACAAATTCGGTGGCGCGGGCCTCACCCATTGGGACACATTCGCAGCTACACCCGGCAACGTGGTCGGTGCCGAAAACGGCGCCTTGGCATGTGACCACTACCACCGTTTTGGCGAAGATTTGGACTTGCTCAAGGACGCGGGCATGGACGCCTACCGCTTTTCCACAAGCTGGGCACGGGTTATGCCAGACGGCAAAACGCTCAACCCCGAGGGCTTGGATTTCTACGACCGGCTGACCGATGCAATTCTTGAACGGGGCCTAAAACCGTTTCAAACGCTCTATCACTGGGAACTACCCTGCGCGCTTGCGGATCAAGGCGGCTGGGCCAATCGCGATACCGTGCACCGGTTCGGCGATTTTGTTGACGTGATCACCGATAAAATAGGTGACCGCATGCACAGTATCGCGACAGTCAATGAACCGTGGTGCGTCGCGTTTCTGTCGCATTTTCTTGGCCATCACGCACCCGGGCTGCGCGACATCCGCGCCACTGCGCGCGCCATGCACCACATCAACTTAGCCCACGGCGAGGCAATGACCCGCCTGCGCAACAAAGATATGAAAAACTGCGGTGTCGTGCTCAATTTTGACCACGCGACCCCGCTCGACGGCACACCCGAAAGCGCTGCAGCCGCAAACTTACAAGATGCAATCTCTAACCGTTGGTTCGTCGAGGCGATTACCAAAGGCACTTACCCTGCTGAAGTCCTTGCTGGTTTCGCCCCGCATATGCCCGACGGCTGGCAGGATGACATGGAACAAATCAGCCAACCCATCGATTTTCTCGGCGTGAATTACTACACGCGTCATCGCATCACGACTGACCCAGACGCGCCATGGCCCGGCATACGGGACATTCCTGGCGACCTGCCCGTCACACAAATGGATTGGGAAATTTACCCCCAAGGCCTGTATGATTTTCTCACTCGGCTTTCGCGTGAATATGTCGGCGACCTGCCGCTTTACGTCACCGAAAATGGGATGGCATGGGACGATACAGTTGAAAACGGCGCCGTCTTTGATCCCGAACGGACCCAATTTGTATCAGACCACATCATGGCCGCCAAACGCGCCATTGACGACGGGGCCAACGTTCAAGGGTTCTTCTATTGGTCCCTTTTAGACAATTATGAATGGGCATTCGGCTATGAAAAACGGTTCGGCATGATACATGTCGACTTCGACACGCTTAAACGCACACCAAAAGCATCCTATTACGCTCTCAAAGCCGCAATCGCGCGCGGATAAAGGCCTCGATAATGACCCACCCAAAGAACAAATACGCGCTCGTCGCTGATATCGGCGGCACCAACACACGGGTGGCATTGGCCGACGGACATAAAATCCTTGGCGAAACAATCCGGCGATACTCAAACGCAGACTACCCTGACTTGGAAACAGTTTTGCGGCGCTATATCGATGACGAAGGTGGCGTAGACCCAATTGCAGCATGTGTCGCGGTCGCAGGTCCCGTGCGTGACGGGCGCGCTACGATGACCAATCTCGATTGGACGATCGACAAAGACACGCTTGCGCGCGCGACCAATGCAGAGACCGTCGCAATCCTAAATGATTTACAGGCCCAAGGCCACGCGCTTGGGTATCTAGATGACGCAAATATCCGCACAATTATCGACGGTCCAACGGGGCTACCAAATGCGGCTCGGTTGGTTGTTGGTGTTGGCACTGGCTTTAATGCGGCGCCAGTTTTCGACACAGATCAAGGACGGCTTGTGACTCCTTCGGAAAGCGGGCACGCAAACCTACCGATCCGCAACCAGCGCGACCTACGCTTGTCCCAGTTTGCCTGCGATTCCCACGGTTTCCCTGCCGTTGAAGAGGTATTGTCAGGGCGCGGCCTTGAAAGGGTCTATGCATTCTTGGCGAAAGAATCAGGCACATCCGCTCAGGCCAAAGCAAAAGAAATTATGGGCGCCTGCGCCGACGGATCAGACCCACGCGCAACAGAAACGGCCCAATTATTCACTCAAATTCTTGGAACAGTTTGCGGAAACTTATCGCTTGTCCAGTTGCCGTTTGGCGGTGTCTATCTTGTAGGCGGTGTTGCCCGGGCATTTGCACCCTTCCTGACAGAGTTCGGATTTGCCAACGCATTTAAGGACAAAGGACGCTTTGCAGGGTTCATGGGTAATTTCCGGGTTTGCGTCATCGAAGATGACTACGCAGCGTTGACCGGATCAGCGGCCCACCTCGTTGCACTCTCAAATCACTGAATACCCTCTCTCCCGCGCTCAAGCTGAGCCCGTACCGTGACCGTCAGATCATTTAGCGAAAACGGTTTCGGCAAGAATACCGAATTGGGGACCAAATTATTCTCATCTCCAAATGCATCCTCGGCATAGCCTGACACAAATACCACTTGCGTATCGGGGCGGTCAGACAGCGCCTCCCGGACCCATGTTGGCCCGTCCTTTCCCGGCATAATGACATCCGTCACGAAGATATCGACGCTCAGGTCGGGGTCGGTCAACATTGATAATGCTGTTTCCGCGCAATCTGCCTCGAGCACGGTGTAGCCACGCAATCGCAATGCGCGCGACGCAAATGCACGCACTGGCGCCTCGTCTTCAACTAACAATACCACGCCTTCGTCAGATCCAGTCAACGGTTTAGGTAAAGCAGGTGCAGGTTTGGGGGCGGGCGCCACAGTGACTTCAAGTGCCGGAAACAGCAGCGAAAACTCGGTGCCGCGATCAACTTCACTTTCGGCAAAAATAAAGCCTCCAGTCTGTTTAACGATGCCATAAGCCGTGGAAAGCCCCAGCCCAGTCCCCTCGCCCGTCCGCTTGGTCGTGTAGAAAGGTTCAAAAATCTTGGGCAACCGCTCAGGGGGAATTCCGTGACCTTCATCTGTGACCTTGACCAAAACATAATCGCCAGGCGGAACAATCGCACGATCACGCTCCAGCTGCTCAAGGTAGGTCACATTTTGGGTTACGACACGGATTTCGCCACCACTCGGCATCGCGTCACGCGCATTAACCACAAGGTTCATTAGAACTTGTTCGAGCTGCCGTTTATCCGCTTTAATTTGCTCAAGATCTTGTGCGTGCGACAGGGTTAAAACTACCTTTTCGCCAACCAGTCTATTGAGAAGATGCGTTAAGTCCGACAGTGTATCGCGCAGGTCCATCACCTCTGGCTGTAGGTTCTGTTTGCGTGAAAACGCCAGTAATTGCCCGACTAAGCTTGCGGCGCGATTTGCATTTTGATGTATTTGAATAAGGTCGCCATAGTTTTGGTCACCTTGATCATGTCGAAGAAGCAGCAAGTCGCAATGGCCGGATATCGCTGTCAACAGATTGTTGAAATCATGTGCTACGCCCCCGGCCAATTGGCCAATCGCCTGCATTTTTTGACTTTGCACGAATTGCGCCTCAAGCGTCTTTAACTCTGTCACGTCATTCAGAACCTGTCTCTTATACACATCTCCGAGCCCACGAGACCTCTCTACATC
>CAJXTP010000065.1 GCA_913061335.1 uncultured Loktanella sp. | reverse complement strand
ATCGTAACCTGCGCAAATTACAAGATCAGCAGCCTCGACAAAGGGTAAAAGCGTTTGGTCATTCAGCGGAGAAAGTCCCGCGCCACCAAGGCACAAGGGGTGATCCTCGGGCACGATGCCCTTGGCCTTATACGTGGTGATGAACGGGACGTTATGTGTCTCGCAGAATTTCAGAATACTGCTGCCAGCTTCGTCTTTTAGTGCATCAAGCCCGACAATCATCACCGGCTTTACTGACTCTGCGAGCCACGCGCGTGCAAGGTCCAAATCCGAACCCGTTGGAACAGACGGGCTCGGTGCTCTTCTACGACGTAAATCGATCGCACCCAGTTTTTCGTCCGCCACGGAAATCGGCACATCAATATGAACAGGCCCGCTGCGTCCGTCAGTGGCAATCGCCAGTGCTTTGTCCGCGATGATGTCCGCACCTTCGGCGGTTAGACAAAACGTAGCTTTGGTGATGGGGGCAAAGACGGCGCGGTGATCCATGACCTGATGCGTATACGTCAATGCCTCGGTCGCATCGACGCAGCCCGTCAGTACGATCAGCGGAACGCGGTCTTGTTGTGCATTTGCAACCACGTTCACACCGTTCACTGCACCGGGACCGACGGTGGCAACCAAAATGCCGGGGGCCCCGGTCAAGTGATGTGCGCCTTCAGCCATAAAGCCCGCGCTATTTTCGTGTTTACACAAAATGAACTGGATGCCCGCCTTTTCGAGGGCATCAACAATTGTCAGAACCTCACCGCCGGGCATGCCAAAAGCATACCGACATCCAGCTTCATGCAACCTGCGAGCGACAAGGTCGGCGGAGCGGTCGTTTGGGTTGGACTTCATGATGTTAGCTCTTTGGATTTCGTCGCCGCACGCGCATAACCGACACGAGCCTGTGGTGTTTTAATACCCAGCACTGAGCCCGCGATCTGTGTTCGTAAGACCTGCCCGGTACCGCCACCGATTGTGAACATGCGGACGTCGCGGTACATGCGCTCAAGCGGTTCTTGATCCCCGTATCCACGCGCCCCGAACATCTGCAAAGAGTCACTGACAACTTTAATGGCCATTTCCGAGGCAAACAATTTGGCACGCGCGGCCATTGTCATATCTGGAAACTGGCTGTTATTTGGTCCGCGCGATCTGGCCGCCTCGTGCAACATCAATCGCGCAGCGTGAAGCTGCGCATCCATGTCTGCGACCATCCATTGAAGACCTTGAAATTCTGCGAGAGGTCGTCCGAACTGCTGGCGTTCAAGAAGATACCTCTTGGCGTGTTCATAAGCACCGGCGGCCACACCCATTGCGATCATTCCTGCGCCAACGCGCTGTGAATTGTAGGCATTCATTAGATCTGCAAAGCCACGCTTGAACCCTGACGGCGGGATCAGCGCCATGTTGGCATTCACAATTAAATCTTCAAATTTTAGCGTTGTCTCAGGCATTCCACACAGGCCCATGGTCCTTTCACGACCAACAACAGTGAACCCTTTTGGATGTACTCCTGTCGACGGGTCAACATGCACGATGAATCCCCCAATCCCGAGTTCTGATCCATCATCGTCAAGCACACGGGCAAATACCAGGTGAAGTTTTGACACACCACCACCTGTGATCCAGTGCTTGGTGCCATTGATCACATAGGTGTCGCCGCGTTTCTGGGCGGTTGTTTGCATTTCAGTCGCCGCACTTCCGGCGTTCGGTTCGGTGATGCAAATTGCGGGTTTGTCACCTGCTAAAACGATGGGCGCGCAAAACGCTTTCTGCGCCTGTGTGCCATAGGCCATGACAGCGCTAATCCCACCCATGTTGGCTTCGACGACAATGCGTGCAGTCAGTGTGCAGGCCTTGGCAACCTCTTCGATCACTTCGACAACATCAAGGTAGCTTGCGCCTAGGCCACCCAGTTCTTCGGGGATCGTCATGCCCATGATTCCAGCGTCAACAAGATCGGCGATGTTGTCCCAGCAATACGTGCGTTCCACATCCCATTTTTGGGCGCGTGCCGCAAATAGTGGCCCAAGTTCACGTGCCTTGGCGATTGCTTGATGTGTCATTGCTGTTTCTCCTTTGAACTAGGGGCATCATATGGCTGGAGATATTCAACACAATATAATAAGATTTAATTTTAAGTTCAGGAAATTAGAATTTATGCAAACCAGAGCCCTTAAAAACCTAGTGAAAATCTCGCAAGTTGGGTCATTCCTGCATGCATCTGACCAGCTGAATATGACGTTGCCCGCACTATCGATGCAGATGAAGGCGCTGGAGGCGGAACTTGACGTCGCCCTTTTCGACCGATCGGTGCGCCCACCACGTTTGACGGCGATAGGTCGTTTGGTGGTTGAAAAAGCTATGGATATCTTGGGCCAAGAGGATGAGTTGCTTGAACTCTGCGTATCCTGTGACGAACTTGTTGGTAAATTCCGCATTGGGTTTGTGACGTCAGCATCCGCACGGCTTCTGCCTGATTTTCTGGTAAATAGTCGACAAAACTTACCACGCGCCTATTTTGAGTTCGAGACAGGTCTCTCTGCTGTTTTGCAAGAAAAAGTAAGAACCGGGAAACTGGATGCTGCTGTTGTGACCGACGCAGAAGTCGACCCCCAAGGGATGGCGCAATTGGTTTTGCAAGACGAGCCGTTTGTCTTTGCAGCTCATGCCTCGATTGCGGCAGAAGGCCTTAACAACATTTTCGCTAAGCAAACGTTCTTCCACTTCATGCCAGAGACGGGGATTGGAAAGCTGATTGCCAAAGCAATGTCTCTCGTCGATCGGCCTTCGCCGACCGAGACCGTGATGTTGGACAATATCGAAGCCATCATGGGATGTGTTAAAAACGGTTTAGGCTATACTCTGTTACCCGCTCCGGACGTTCACAGATATGCTAACGACGAGGTGGTAAAATTCCGTGCGCGCAGTAATACCCATCGTTCGCTTATACTCGTGACACGATCTGAAAATATACTGACTAAGCGTCTGCCATTGCTGGCCGCCCAATTCGAGAAGCCACCAGTTGCAACATGACATCAAACACATCGCGTGATTTAAAGCCATTCATCCAATCCAAAGCCGTAATTAGAACCGACCACAGCATCTGTCTTATCCGTCCGATGTAGCCGCTGTTTGCGCTTATTCTGGCATCCAGTTCCAGGGCATGAGTATCGTTGATACGGTTGATTTTGTGATCGGCGACGCGTTCGAGCACCGATGTCAGCCAAGCCGTAGGCATCCGGCATGGACCGCGGCTATGCGGCCTTGACGTTTTGTGCTGCGGTTTTCCAGTTCCACTGGTAGCTGCTCTGATACGCGCGCGACGGGCATATCGGGTAGTCGTTTTAGAACGTCAGCGAGCCATGCTTGGGGGTCAATGTCGTTCATTTCTGCCGTGATGATCAAGGAGTACATGAAGGCTGCGCAATCGCCGCCGCGCTCAGATCCGGCAAAGAGCCAGCTTTTTCGGCCCAAAGCCACGCAGCGCAGGGCGCGCTCAGCTGCGTTGTTTGTCAGGCAGATGCGCCCGTCGCCCAAGAAGGTGGTGAACGCATCCCAGCGGCCGTGCTTTTCAATCATGTACTTGATCGCCTTGGCGACAGGGTTTGGCGGGCGGCGTGACGGTCCTCAGTATTCAGGTCGTTGATATTGCGCTCGATGCCGAAGATCGCGTCGATGCGCTGGGCGGCTTCAAGTGCAATGGGTGAGATATCATGGGCGGGTTTGCCCCTTCGGACATTGCCTGCGATGTCGGCCAACTCAAAGAACTTTCGCCGCGCATGTGACCAGCACAGCGCGCTTGTCACCGGGCTGGGATCGCGGTCGGATCGGTAGAGATCATTGTATCCGCTATGAGCCCGCGACAGCGCGATGATATGGTGATCTTTGCTCATATCCGTGAGCAGCACCACTTAAGCCTAGAAAGCTATGGGCGGCCACGCATGACTGAAGAGTTACAGGAATTGGGAGTGAACGTTGGGCACCGGCGCGTGGGCCGTCTGATGCGTGATAACGGCATAAAGATCATCGGAACTCAGAAATATAAGGGTACAACTGACAGTAATCACGCGTTCAACATCGCGCCCTACTTACTGGATCAGGGTTTTTACGCAGAGATTCCCGGCCAGAAATGGGCGGGTGATATATCCTATATCTGGACCAGTGAAGGCTGGCTCTATCTCGCTGTCATTCTCGACCTCTATTCTCGACGGGTCATTGGTTGGGCTGTCAGTAATCGTATGAAGCGGGATCTAGCAATCCGTGCGCTGGACATGGCTGTGGCACTACGTTAGCCACCCAAAGGGTGCATTCATCATATGGATCGTGGGTCGCAATATTGTTCGCATGATTACCAAAAGCTACTGTCAAAGCACCGCTTCGAAGTATCTATGAACGGCAAAGGGAATTACTACGACAGTGTCTGACGTCAGCACTTGCGGGCCAAATAGCGGTATTTGATAAGAGAGTGTTCTTGGCTCATCGTAACCACTGAGGAGTGGAAGATGAGACAGACAAATGGAACACGCAAAAGCCCTGGCGATAAGATCGTCAAAGATATCAAGGCGGCGCTGATTTGGAGAAACCATTGAGAAACGAGACGGCAAGCCGAAGGGGCCATATTCCAATATATTAACGGATTTTATAATCCGCGCCGCCGCCATTCATCGTTGGGTGGACAAAGTTCCTTGGCTTTCGAACGAAAGGCCGCATAAATGAGTTGAGAGACCGGAACGTAAGTGGGACAAGACCATAGGGCGCAAGCACGGTTCCATGCCGCCTGATCTGATGCCGTCGCGCGATAACCCGCAGCGCCACCATTGCGCCGAACCTCGCGGCTGATCGTAGAGAGTGCGCGACCCAATTGTCGTGCGATCACACGCAGGGGCTGCTTCATACTCAGACCCCGCGAGATATCTTCGCGTTCCCAAAGACGAAGAGCAAACTTACCGCGTATTCGATCTGGCGGGCGAATGCCGCCTGTCGGCGATATCACGGAAAACACTGATGATGACTGACGGTCAAAAACCCGTCCAATCGATCTCATCGACTCTCCGCGCTGCCAACCACTGCCCGGCAGGCGATGCTTGCATCGCTGAGAGGGATCCCAGATATCCGCACGCTGCTCAGCTGAATAGTAAATCCTAGTACGATACTTCATTGCCAACACTCCATCTCTTTCTAAGATTAAAGTGTTGCATCCACCTGTTGAGGCAACCGCAAATTCTGTTGAAAAGGGTGTGCGCTACCTTCAACTGCGGCTCTTGTTAGAAAACCGTAGTTTATAGGCGCGTATTGACATGGGCCCTGCTGCATAAGAATATAGATTTTCGTCCTTCCTAAATCTCGCGGATCTTATTCGTTTGATTGAGCAGCTCCTCTCAAGTGGGGTTGCTTACGGCGGTAGATTTCGCAGCCGATTTACTTTTCTGCTGCGCTCAAAAAACGCTCAGCATCTAGCGCTGCCATGCATCCCATGCCAGCCGCAGTAACGGCCTGCCGGTAAAGATCATCGGTGACGTCTCCGGCGGCGAAGACGCCTGGAAGACTCGTTTCAGTTCGTCCGGGTGACGTCCAAATGTAGTTCTTGTCATTTAGCCTGAGTTGATCTCCAAACAGCGAGGTGCCAGGCGAATGCCCGATTGCTACAAAGACCCCATCAACGCCAATTTCATTCAAGCGGCCATCCATTGTAGAGCGCAGCCGCGCGCCGGTCACGCTGCGAATGGGAGTTGTTTCACCCAAAACCTGATCCAATTCAGCATTCCAAATGACATCGATCTTGGTGTTTGCAAACAAGCGTGCCTGCAACGTTTTATCCGCTCGCAAGCTGTCGCGCCTGTGCACCAGTATAACAGAGTCCGCCAACCCCGCCAAATAAATAGCTTCTTCAACAGCAGTATTTCCGCCCCCAATCACTGCGACCTTCTTCCCACGATAAAAGAAACCGTCACAGGTGGCGCAGGCTGAAACACCAAAGCCCTTGAATGTCTCTTCGCTGTCCAACCCTAGCCAGCGAGCCTGAGCGCCAGTGCAAACGATAACCGTATCACTTGTACGCTCGACGCCGTCATCCGTGCGAATACGGAAAGGGTGGGCCTGCAGATCCACTTCGGTAACGCTTGTGTTAACGATCTGAGCTCCGACGTTTTCAGCCTGCTTGTGCATCTGCTCCATCATCCAAGGCCCCTGTACCGCATCGGCATACCCTGGATAGTTTTCAACATCTGTTGTGGTCATGAGCTGCCCACCAACCTCCATCCCTGAGATCAGAACAGGCTGTAGCAAGGCGCGGGCCGCGTAAATGGCTGCGGTATATCCGGCAGGTCCGGCGCCGATAACGACGACTCTATGATGAGACATTTTTCTTTCCATTTCAGTAAGATCAAATAAGAAATTTTGGCTTCGCCCCAGACTGATAGAGTCCTTTGGCGCGTCGACCCAAAATCAAAGATTAAGGTTTTTTTGAACTGCCACGTTCCGGCACAAGGATATTGTTAGCACGTAATGCCGTTCGCAATAACAGTTTCAGAGTGTCACGCACCGCCTCGGCCAACTCAGCATCCGGCCGCATCATTTCCTGAATGCGCAGGCCTCGCAGAAGCGACACGATAACCGTCATAGCCACCTCCTGTTGTGCTGCATTCAAGCCGGAATTTTTGAAAAGGACAGCAGCTGCCGTGCGATAGGATGCAAAAACCTCGGCCAGAGAAGTGTCTAGATGTTGTGCGAGTCTCTTATCTTCACGAGCCGCAATCATTATGTCGATGGTGACTGAGACATAGGTTTCGTCGAATGATTCTCGCCACAAACCGTCTACGAAGGCATCTATATCCATTTCACGATGCGTCAATTTCTTGCATAACAATTGAGTCGCCAATACGGAATAGTTCCACATTTTGGACGTGGCATCGATCACTAGATCGGACTTATTTGCGTAGTGGTGCAGCAATGCACCCCGTGAAACTCCAGCGCGACGGCTTATGTTTACGGTGTTTGTGTTGACGTAGCCAACCTCTGCGATCAGTTGAATAGTTGCAGTTCGAAGTTTTTCGGTCATTTCGTTTGACCGTTGCTCCTGACTGCGCCTTTCGGTTTTTTGCATCTCATTCTCGTGCTTATTGACAACTGGTATCATGATTAATGCCTGTAGCAGAATTGCCAAAGACATTTTTGCGTTGCCCAATTTGACTTGTCTCAACGATCAAGCCGTATGGACAACGCAGATTATTGAACCGTGTTTACATCAGTTCAAACAAGGTCTAATTCGACATCAATACCGTTCTGGATAACAAAGTGCCCAAATGGACGACCCTTTAGGTTGCCATTGGGGAAAAACGACACATCCATTCCATAACCCGTATAGTTGACATCCTGACCAGCGCGAATTGCATTCAGCAGGTTGACCGCGCCGGCTGTTGCTGCACCCGGCCCATTTGTGATTGCGAGGATTTCTTTTGTGTAGACAGTGGCATCGGAGGTGCCAGCCTTTTCCATCGCTCCAATCTGTACCACCAGCGAGTCCGCGCATAAAGCTGAGAAAGGCAGGAACGTGCCAGCCTCAACGCCCATGAGGGACTCAAACTCTTTATAACTTGCAGAAGATGAATCATTGGTAGGCTGCAAATGGTGAATGCCTTCCCCGACTTCATTACCAACCGCCGTAATGAATTTGCCACCTCCGTTTACACCTGCACTGGCCGCGATTGTGAGTGTATAGAGCTCAGTTTCATAACCGCCACGGTACCATTCTTTGACAATAGATGTGAACTGGGTAACGTAGGCTGGCAAGAAAACGGCCGTGATATCCTCGCCCATAACTTTGTCAACTTCCGCCCGAAACGAGGGCTGATCCGGTTTCACTTCAGCCTGAACTACAACTTCGCCGCCGCCTGCTTCGAAGGTTTCGATAAAGGGAGCGATCATAGATTGGGTAAAGGCTGTTTGAACAGCGAGAATACCGACCTTTTTGTGTCCAGCAGCCAACATGGCCTTTGCAGGGGGAACGCCCCATTCGCGCCCGGTGGCCTGAAAACGCCAGATCAAGCCCTGAGTGTCGCCCTCAGTGATGGCATCTGCCGCACCAAGGCAACTAAGCGAAACGCCTTTCTCGATTGCAAGGGGCTTCACTGCGAGTGTCGGGCCAGAGCCCCACATTCCAACAATGGCACTCACTTGATTGACATCCAGCAGTTTGCGCGCAGCACGCACCGATGCAGTGGAGTTGGTTTCGCTGTCTTCGGCGATTATCTCAATCATGCGCCCGCCAAGAATACCGCCCGCGTCATTGATCTGTGTGGCAACAACCTGTGCCGCTTTTACGATATTGGGGCCATAAGATCCGCCACTACCGGTAAGCGGAGATATCATGCCAATCTTGACCGGCCCAGTGTTGGCAAGTGCAGGCAAAGGCAGCGCACTTGCGGCGACCCCTGCTGCGGTGGTGCCGAGAAACGTTCTGCGGTTCATTTGATTAAATGTCATGGTTTTTTCCTCGTTGTTAATTATTAAGATTTATTAGGGGCCGTCTCGCCCCCGTCTTCCAAGGGAAGCTGTAGTGAATCATTGAACCGGTTGAACGCACCGCACAGTGCAATGCGCCAAGTCAACTCTACGATTTGTGCATCGTTGAAATGTGGTCTGAGTGCATCGACTTCTGCATCACGCATCCGGTTAAAGCGATTGGTCACCGCTTCTGCATAGCGCACCACAATTTTGTCCACCTCGTCTAGTTCGGGGTGGTCTTCGACGTCCAGCAGACGGTCAATACCCTCTTGGCTTAGTCCCTGTACTGAAAGCATTGGCGCATGGTGCGAAACGCAATAGGCGCATTCGTTCAGCTTAGAGACCACAACCAACGCCAGCTCCAGAGATCGCCGTGGCAGCACCGCTTCGTCCCGCAGGTCCAAAAGCATACTAAACAGGTGTTTCAGGATTGTTGGCCTATTCGCCATCGCACCCAACAAATTTCCAAAGGGTCCGTAACGCTTCATGTCTTCAAAAACCGTGCGGGCATCATCTTGCAATGTTTCCGCGGCGATTAGAGGTATTCGGCTCATTTGGTATCTCCTTTATTGACTCTCAAGCGGTGTTCGCGAAAGAAGCCTTGTGGTTTATAAATCAGCAACAAAATCAAACCGACACCAATCAAAATTAGGCGTAATGAGGCGGCTTGCCCGGCATCTAGAAACGGCATCAGGTCCTTGAGAAAACGGGTACCTTCTAACAGAACCATGACCGAGACCGCACCAAACAGCAGTCCGGTGTTGGAACCGCGCCCCCCCGCAATCACCGCCATGAACGCATAGGCAGTGACGAAAGCCCCAAACTGGGTCGGATCGATATACCCAAAATAAGAGCTGTGCAGGTAACCAGCCACGCCAAGGATGGCACCCCCCGCAGCAAAAGCCCAAATACGAAAACTAAGGACGTCTTTGCCCAGCGTTGCGGCCACCAGATCGTCTTCGCGCAACGCACGCAGCACGCGGCCAAAAGGAGATTTGGTAAGAGCTTGAGCAAAGACAAAACAGATCGCTGCAAGGACAAGCGCCAGAACAAAAAACAGCAGTTCATAGCTTTGGCCCGACGCGTAAGCCGACAACGGTCGCGGAATGCCGGGTAAGCCGTTCGCACCACCTGTAAGCCATGTTTCGTTCAGCAGAAACAATCGAACAGCCTCAGCAAAGGCAAGCGTCGCAATTGCGAAATAATCTTCACGCAGGCGCGCTGATACCAGAGCGACAAGCGCACTCAGGACAACACCGGTCAGGATCGCCAAAACCAGCGATATCAAAAGAGGATATCCAGCAAGGGCAGACAGGGCTGCAACGTAAGATGTTGCGGCGAAGAACCCAAAGATACCAAAGTTCACCATCCCGGCCTGGCCCCATTGGATGTTAAGCGCCAAGGCCACGAGTGCGGAAATGAGAACGACAACCAAAATTGCAGTAAGATACCCAATCATCGGCTGATCCTCGGCTTGCCAAGAAGCCCATGCGGGCGCAGTAAAAGCACCAAAGCGATAATGACGAATGAAACCGCCTGTCGGTAAGTCGTAGGCAACACAAGTGTGGACATTTCTTCAACGATACCGATGATAAGCGCGCCCAATACAGCGCCCAAAGGATTGCCAATGCCCCCAAGAATGACTGCCGCGAACAATGGCAGCACATAATTCCAACCCATGAGCGGATCGATGATGCCATCCATTCCAATCAGAACGCCAGCGGTGGAAGATAGAGCCGCGGAAATTACCCACACCAGAGCAATGACTTTGTTGCGACTGATACCCCTGACGTCAGCAAGATCCGGATTGTCAGAGACTGCCCGCATCGCGCGCCCAAATGGGGTGCGCATCAGGATGAACCAAACAATGACCATTGCCAGCAGCGCCACGACAAATATGAGGATCTGCTCGTTGTTAACCCGCAATCCCATCCATCGATGCGGACGAGCGACTGTTACGTCGTAGCCCCGAATGTCTGATCCAAACAGGAATCGAACCACATTCTCCAGAACAAAATAGACGCCTATCGAAGCTACAAGCAACGTGACGTGATCCGCCCCTCTCAGTGGTCGATAAACGAGGCGGTCGATGAGTAGCGCGACAGCAGCTAGCCCAACAGCTGCGAGCCCCGCTGCGGCAAAAAGCGGGACGCCGATGTCCACATTGAAAAATAAGGCAATGTAGGCCCCGAAGGTGATCATCGAGCCAATGGCGAAATTCGGAAATTTCAGCACGCCATATGTCAAAGACAGGGCAACCGCTGGCAAGGCAACAAGTAGGCCCGACACAATACCGTTAAGCAAAATCTGTAACATCACGCACCCCCTTGCTGTCTGGTGCTTGCAGCGCCCATGTAGAGTGCGTGGATATCTGGGTGGTTCATGAATTCACGTGCTGGCATCTGCGCACGAATTTCTCCCGCTGCCAGTACGATTGCGGTTTCCGAAATGGCCATAGCCTCCCTGACATTCTGTTCAATCATAAGAATAGTCACACCGGCATCATTCACCGCCTTAACGGCAGCGAACATCCCTTCCACGTATTTGGGGGAAAGGCCTGCACTGGGTTCATCTAACAAAAGCAAAGTCGGATCAGGCATCAACGCACAGCCAAAAGCCAGCATCTGACGCTGCCCGCCGGATAGGTTTCCAGCAAGGTCGCTTTCGCGCCCAACAAGGTCCGGAAAAATGTCAAATACACGATCCCTCGCCGCAGCAAATCCCGCTCTATCGCGCGCGATAAATTCGTAGGCAAGCATCATGTTTTCGCCAATGCTCAGATTTCGGAAAACATTGTGCTCTTGGGGGACATACCCTAGGCCCACTCGGGCCTTTGCCGGGGCGTTCATCCTGACGACATCCTTGCCTGCCAGTTGAATCGACCCAGATCGAGGGATTAACAAACCTACCAGTGCCTTGATCAGAGTGGACTTTCCAGCGCCATTGGGCCCAACGATCGTTGAAATTCCATTTTCAGATACTGTAAATCCCGCGGACTTCACAATATCGCCACCACCGTAGCCAGCGCATAATTCTTCGACTTTCAATAGCGGTTGTGTCATCAGACCATACTCCCCAGATAGGCGTGCAGCACGCGGGGGTCGGTGGTGACCTGCTCGTAGGTACCATGCATCATCTCGCGCCCTTCTGTCAGAACATAGATGTCGTCACACAGGCGTTCGATCATTTCCATGTCGTGCTCAACGATAGCAAATGTGACGCCTTCCGCTTTCAAATCAAGAATGAAATCGCAAAGAACACCTTCCATTGTCGGCGCGACCCCTGCGGCGGGTTCATCCAGCAATATTAGTTTGGGGGACAACATCATCGCTCGCAGCACCTCGAGGAGTTTTTTCTGGCCGCCCGAGAGGCTTGATGCCGACTGATCCGCCAATCGCCACAAATCAACCCGTTGCAAAAGAGATCGGGCCTGTTCGATTGCAGCTTCTTCCTCGGCGCGGATTTTTTTGCGTGCAAACAATGCGGATACCACTCCCTCGCCAAGCTGACCGGGGCGTGCGACGAGCAAATTTTCCAGGATTGTCAAAGCAGACAGATCGCGACTGATTTGAAAAGTGCGGACAAGACCCTTCTGCGCAAGTCGATGTGGCGACAATCCCGTTACGTCACCACCGTCCAACAAGACGGTGCCCGCAGTTGGGCGAAGCGCTCCGCCAATTGCATTGAACAACGTTGTCTTTCCCGCCCCGTTCGGTCCGATAATGCCGGTAATTTGGGCGCGAGGGATATCGATGTTACCAACGTTAAGCGCGCGATATGCGCCAAACATTTTGGTCAGGCCGCTTACTTTCAGCATGGGAGACCTCCTTACGACAGCTCAAATTGCAAAAAACAGTAGTTATTTGTATTTTTGTTTCTTGAGCGAACAACAATCGCTTAGTTGTGTCAAGATAAAAACAGCCATGACTGTTTTTATCTTGACACAAGCCAGAACACGAAAGCACGGCTAAATTGGGCAGGCTAGCCCGGTACAAGTGCGTGGATGCTGTCGGAATGGGTGGGCGGATATATCCAAGCAAGGAGGCAATGGTGAGCAAGGCATTGATGATTTGATGCCTGCGGTTGCCACGCATACCAAGAACGGCAGAAACCGAGATCTCCGATCTCTACCCCTTGAGAGCGCTGTCTTCTTGGTGTTTCCGTGCCGGTGATTGACAGGCCATCCCAGCAACATCGTTGCATCGCAGGTGGATGTGAAGGGCCCTAAACCACCCGACTGAATACGATGCCGCAAAGCCGCCACTTGCTTTCGGTACATCAACGGCAGTGTCCGTCGTCAGGGTTTTTGGAACCAAGAGCTGCTTAAACTAAGAGAGAGTTTG
>CAJXTP010000064.1 GCA_913061335.1 uncultured Loktanella sp. | reverse complement strand
AGGTCTCGTGGGCTCGGAGATGTGTATAAGAGACAGACATTGGCGGGCGGGCGTCGACCCACGCGCCGTCATTTTTCGCGGATACGACCGCCTGATGAACTGCAGCCATTGACCGCAATCCGTCGTCTGCCGTCGGAAGCCCGTCACGGGTTTCACCGCGAATAGTGGCTGCCAGATCGACATAGATATTCGCGACCGCAAGCGGGAACCCTTCGGGATGTGCGATGGCCACGCGACTTAGGCGGCCTGCCTCGTCGGACAACGCGTCGTCGCCTTTTTCCATGATCTGCGTGCGCCCACCAACGGGCGTGTAATACACTTGGTTTGGTTGCTCGGATGCCCAGCGCATACCGCCGGTTTCGCCGAACACTTGGATGTCAAAACCGTGCTGACGGCCAATGGCCACCGAACTCGTCCAAAGCCGCCCAACTGTGCCACCTTCCAAACGGAAGTTGACCATCGCGTCGTCTTCGAGTTCGCGGCTTGGGATCGTGCTCGCGAAATCTGCGGACAGGCTAACCACTTGATTACCCGCAATAAAACTGGCCATATGCAGGGCGTGGATGCCGCAATCTGCGAATTGACCGGAGACGCCAGCCATCGCGGGATCATAGCGCCAGCGCACACGTGGGTTGTCGGCGTCGGTGGCGTCGCCGTGGTGGCCGTGGCTGAAATTTGTGACGATCAGGCGGATTTTGCCGACTTCACCGGACCGGACCATGTGGCGCATTTCGCGGACCATCGGGTAGGCGGAATAGCAGTAGTTCACAGCGCAAGTCTTACCGGATTTCGCGGCGATTTTGACGATTTCTTCGCCCTCTTCGACGGTCATTGTCATCGGCTTTTCACACAGCACATTGAAGCCAGCCTCTAGAAAAGACTTGGTAATTTCAAAGTGTGTGGAGTTCGGCGTGGCCACTGTGACAAGGTCAACGCGGTCATCGCGGCCGCTTTCGCCAGCGAGCATTTCACGCCAATCACCGTAGGCGCGGTCGGCTGCAACACCAAGCGATTGCGCATAGGCGCGGCCTTTTTGCGCGTCGTGATCAAGCGCGCCTGCGGCCAGTGTAAAGTTGCCGTCAGCCTGTGCGCCAAGGCGGTGTGCTGGGCCGATTTGGCTGCCTTCGCCGCCGCCAATCATGCCCCAATTGAGTTTCTTCATCTGTCTAGTTTCCCTCTAAAACGGGTGTAATTTTTGCATAAGATTCGCATAAGTTTTGCATATGCCGCGATTAGAACCCGATGGATTGCAAATATTCGCGGTTTGCTTGCGCATCTTCCAGCGGCGTTCCAGGCATGGCGGGGTCGCAGTCTTGTTCGACTGTACACCATCCTTTGAACCCGTGATCGACCAGCAGTTGGCGCACGGCAGGGAAGTCCACGTCGCCTTGACCAAGGTTGCAGAAAATTCCCTGACCACATGCTTTGTAGAAATCGGTCCGATTTTCGACAACGTCAGCTTTAACGACTGGATCGATGTCCTTGAAATGCATGTAGCTGATGCGGTCCATGTGCCGCTTCATAAACGCCACCGGATCAAAGCCCGCATAGGAATGGTGTCCGGTGTCGAAACATATTTTTAAGATGTCCGCGCTAACCTCGTCCAAGAGCCGTTCCAGCTCTGGTTCAAAGTCCATGAAGCCCGCCGCGTGCGCGTGAATGCCGACGGTCAGCCCGTATTCCTGCGCGCCAATTTTTGCGATGGTCGCGATGCGGTCACGGTAGGCTGTCCATTCAGCGGCGTCCATTTGAACGGCCTCGGATGCACGCCCTGCGGTGGGTGCGCGGCGTGGGCTGATGCTGTCGATCAGGACCAGATGTTCGGCGTTATGCGCGACAAGCGCCTCGCATGTGCGCCGCGATGCATCAAGGACTTCGTCCCATTTCGCCGCGTCATGGAACGGCCGGAACACAACCCCGCCGATGATTTCGAGATCGTTTTTAACCAGTTCTTCGCGCAGGATTTCGGGTTCCTCTGGCATGTAGCCGATTGGCCCCAATTCGATGCCTTTGTACCCTGCGCCCGCGCATTGTTGCAGCACAGATTGCCAGCTTGGGTAGCCTGGATCAGAGGCGAATTCGATGCCCCAAGAACAGGGCGCGTTGCCGATGCGTATCGTCATAGTGTCGTTCCTTTAGATGTCAGTCACGGTGACCCACGACTTTGCATCTGATGATGCATGCGCCGCGGCCACAATCTGGTTTACCGCCATTCCATCGCGGAATGTCGGCCATTTATTTTGCCCCGAGGCGATGGCTTCGAGGAAATCTTTGGCTTCAATAATGATCTGGTCTTGATAGCCAGTCCCGTGCCCCGGACCCTGACAAAACGGCAGGTAATCGGGGTGCGCGGGGCCAGTTAAGATTTTGGTAAATCCGCGCTGCGCCTCTGGCGCGTCCATGCGGTAAAGCCAGAGCGCATTCTGGTCTTCTTGATCGAACTTTATCGCGCCTTTGGTGCCTGTGATTTCGTAGGCGTAGCCCATTTTGCGACCCGTAGCGATTCGGCTGAAATACATCGAACCCATCGCCCCGCCCTGAAACCGGCACATCATTTGCGCATGGTCATCGTTGGTCACAGTGCCGCCCGGTCGGTCGGTATGCACGGTTTCAATCTCGGCGATGACGCTGTCGATGGGGCCAACCAACGCCAGCGCTGCGTTCAGCATATGAGGTGCCAGATCGCCCATTGTGCCATTCGCCACACCTGTGGTGCGCCATGTCGCGGGCGCGGTCGGGTCGGCGAGGAAGTCTTCGGTGTGTTCGCCCCGAAACCACGTGATGTCGCCGATCACCCCATCCGCGATAAGTTTGCGCGCATATTGGCTGGCGGGCGTGCGAATGTAGTTAAAGGCGACCATGTTGATCGCACCTGCTGCACTGGCTGCATCGACCATCGCACGGCTGTCTTCCAAGGACGCACCCATAGGTTTTTCGCATAAAACGGGTTTGCCAAGCTTGAATGCGGCCTCTGCAATTTCGCGGTGCGTGGCTTGTGGTGACGCAATGATGATCGCATCAACCAATGGGTCATTCACGAGCGTCCGCCAGTCGGTTGTCGCGCGTGCAAAGCCATAAGATTTCCGGTATTTCTCGGCTGATGCATCGGAAGTAGCACAGACCATTTCGAGCCGTGGGCGCAGTTTTGTTTCAAACACAGCCCCAACAGCGGACATAGCGACCGCATGGGCCTTGCCCATATAGCCCCCACCGACAATCCCGATCCCTAATTGTGCCATTGTGCGTCCTATTTTTGAAATACGGTTTGCAACCGGTTGCAAAATTAGTATCGTAGGAACAGAACAACCGTCAATGATTGAAACGCATGGACCTGAAAATGAATAGTATCACCCTGACCACGGCGCAGGCCATCGTCCGTTATTTAGCGGCGCAATATACTGTTGTGGACGGCGCAGAAACCCGCCTGTTTGGTGGCGGCTTTGGCATCTTTGGCCACGGTAACGTGACCTGTTTGGGTGAAGCGTTATATGACAATCGCGCTGCGCTGCCGCTGTACCGTGGCCAAAATGAACAGGGTATGGGGTTTGCCGCTGCGGCTTATGCCAAATACCATATGCGTCGCCGCATGATGTTTTGTACTGCCTCTGCTGGACCGGGAACTGCGAACCTTTTGACAAGTGCCGCGCTTGCCCATGCCAACCGTTTGCCGATGTTGCTGTTGTGCGGTGATACGTTCCTGACCCGCCTGCCCGATCCGGTTTTGCAGCAGTTGGAACATTTCGGCAATCCAACGCTTGGCGTTAATGACGCTTTCAAGCCTGTGTCGCGGTTTTGGGATCGAATCACGCATCCAGCCCAAATATTGCAGTCGTTGCCTGCCGCCATTGCGACGTTGATTGATCCCGCAGACTGCGGCCCCGCGTTTCTTGGGCTTCCGCAAGATGTGCAGGGTTGGACCTATGATTATCCCGCCAGCTTTTTCGACAAGCGCGTGCATCGCATTCGTAGCCAAGCGCCTGACGTGGCCGAGGTTGCTGATGCGATTGCTTTGCTCAAATCTGCCAAACGCCCGATGATTATCGCGGGTGGCGGTGTGCAATATGGCGATGCGGTTGCAGAGCTGACAGGTTTTGCTGAGGCCACGGGTATTCCTGTGGTCGAGACGATTGCGGGTCGCGCAAATCTGCTCGATACGCATCCGCTGAATATTGGTCCGCTTGGGGTCACTGGATCAGATAGTGCCAATAAAATTGCAAAAGAGGCGGATGTAATCCTCGCTGTTGGGACGCGTTTGCAGGATTTCACGACGGGATCGTGGACCGCGTTTAGCCATGACGCCAAGATTATCGGCATGAACGTCGGTCGCCATGATGCGGCCAAGCATATGTCGCTGACCGTTGTGGGTGACGCGAAATTGTCGCTGCCTGCGATGGGGACGGATTATAAATCGCCCGCAGATTGGACAGCGCGTGCCCAATCCGAGCGGGCAAAGTGGTCGGCTTATGTCGCGGAGAACGTGAAGCCGGGCAATCGGCCTAATTCATACGCGCAGGCGATTGGCGTTGTGAATGCGCTTTGTGATCGGCGCGACCGCGTTGTTGCCGCGGCGGGTGGTTTACCTGCTGAAGTCACTGCAAACTGGCGCACGCTGGATATCGGCACTGTTGATGTTGAATTTGGGTTCTCTTGCATGGGCTACGAGATCGCTGGCGGCTGGGGTGCGCGTATCGCACAGGCCGAGGGCGAGCCAGACAGCGACACCATCGTATTCACCGGAGACGGGTCATATTTGCTGATGAATTCGGATGTTTATTCGTCGGTGTTGACCGGTAAAAAGATGATCATCTGCATACTGGATAACGGTGGCTTTGCGGTCATCAACAAGCTGCAGAATAACACTGGCAACGAGAGCTTTAACAATCTGATCGCGGATACGCCGACGGCTGTGAACCAAGTGAGGGTTGATTTTGAAGCCCACGCACGGTCGATGGGGGCGAACGCGGAAACCGTGTCAAACCCTGCGGAAATGGCCGAGGCGTTTAAGCGTGCCAAGGCCGCTGACACCACATCTGTGATCGTCATGAACGTCGACCCTTATGAGGGTTGGACGACCGAAGGCCACACTTGGTGGGAGGTCGGCACGCCGCATATTACTGACAACAAAAAGGTCCGCGATGCTCATGAAGACTGGGAATCGACCCGCCCGCAACAGCGCAAGGGGGTCTGATCGATGGATGTGATCAAAGGCATCGCCGGTAATAATTTCGTCGTGGTCGGGCGCGTCGGTATGGACTTGTATCCATCCGCTGGCGTCTCGATTGAAGACGTGGATAGCCTTACGGCTGATATGGGTGGATCGTCCGCCAATATCGCGGCAGGCATCGTGAAATTGGGCGGCAAGTCGGCCCTTGTGACCAGCGTTTCAGATGACGCTATTGGCCGGTTCTGCCTGAAAAAGCTTGACCAATACGGTGTTGATGCAAGTCATGTGACAACTGTTGGCGGCGAGGCGCGCAATTCTTTGGCAATTTATGAAACCCGTCTGCAAGGTCATCAATCGGTGATTTACCGCAACGGCGCAGCCGATTTTGAAATGACCATCGCGGATGTGGAAGCCGTTGATTATACGAAGTTTTCCGCGTTTGTGACTGCGGGCACTGTGTTCGCTGCAGAGCCATCGCGCAGCGCTGCATTCCGCGCATTTGAATTGGCGCGCGCCGCTGGATTGCCGATTATTTTCGATGTCGATTACCGCCCCTATTCATGGCCAAGCGCAGACGTTGCTGCTGATGTGTTGTCCCGTGCTGGCGCGTTGTCAGACGTGATTGTCGGCAACGATGACGAGTTTGGCTTTATGGCGGGGTCCAAGGACGCAGGCCTGCAAAAAGCCCGCGATTTGGCCAACACCACTGCCGCGATTGTCGTCTATAAAATGGGCGAACACGGCGCGGTAACATTTGCAAACGGCGAAGAAACCCGCACTGGAATTTACCCTGTGACGGCATTAAAACCCACCGGATCTGGCGACAGTTTCATGGCGGGCATGCTGTCATCGATCGCCGCAGGGCACGATCTGAAATCCGCCGTTATGCGCGGATCGGCCTGTGCTGCCATTGTGGTCGCCAAACCCGGCTGCGCCCCAGCCATGCCCATTACTTCTGAACTCGACGCATTTTTGGCCAGCCACGCTGGCCCAACGACGACCTGAAAGGACGCACCATGCATATTCCTCCTCATGACAATCGCAACATCCCAATCGTGGACGCTGACGATGCGTCGGTGCCGCTGAACTACTTCAACATCGTTAAGTTGAAGAAGGGCGAGGCATTCACCTATCAAGTACCCGGCTATGAAACCTGCATCACTCCTGCAACGGGGACCGTCGATGTTGACGTCGAAGGCGTTGAATACAAAGCCCTTGGCAATCGCGGCACGGATGTTTGGGACGGCGAACCCGAAGGCGTCTATGTGCCCGTAGGTGCAAAGGTCACAATCGTCTGCACATCGGACGCAACCGAAACGTTCATCGCGGGCGCGCGGTATGACAAAGTCCTCGACCCGTTTGACGTGCGCGTCGCCGAACTGGACACCGTGCAATACGGGTCTGACGACACGAAGACCCACCGCAAGATTAAGCACATCCTTGGCACCAAATACCACGATAAGGTTGGTCGTTTACTGGTGTCTGAGCTGTTTACAGTCGGCCAAGGCGGCTGGTCCGGCTTCCCGGCGCATAAGCATGATACCGACCGCAAGGACGCGGATGGCAACATCATTGAAACGCGCCATGATGAAACCTACAACTTCCGTTTCCGCCCCAACTATGGGTCCGGCGTGCAGATCATCCAACGGGTTGAAGGCGAGCCCGGCGAAGCCCATCAACTGATGGATGGATCGACGATCATGCTCGACAGCGGTTACCACCCCTGCGCCGTGATGCCCGGCTATGAAATGTACTATTTCACTATCCTCGGTGGGTTGTCCCAACGTAGCCTCGTGCAGTTCTTTCAACCAACGCACGCCGCTCAGATCGAGACAATTCCCGGCATCAAAGACATGATCGCCAAGTTCAAATAACCGCCTCGCTTTGGTTGAAATACTCCCGCCGGAGGCTCCGCCACTGGCCAAAAGGACATACATAATATGCCGCTCGTCACCCTTGCAGACGTCCTGCAACCCGCGCTCAAAAACGGTTATGCCGTTGGTGGACTCGTTACCCTTGGCTGGGAAGATATGCGCGCGTATGTCGCCGCAGCAGAGGAGCTTGGCTGCCCTGTAATCCTGCAAGCCGGACCAGGGTGTCGCGATCACACGCCGCTGCCTATCTTGGGCAAAATGTTCCGGCATTTGGCCGAAGGCGCATCTGTGCCTGTCGTCGCCCATCTTGACCACGGGTATACGTTTGAAGATTGCCAAACCGCACTTGATGCAGGGTTTACGTCGCTCATGTTTGACGGGTCGCGCAACCCCTTGGCGCAAAATGTTGACGAGACAGCCCGCGTGGCCGAGCTGGCCCATAGCGCAGGCATTTCTTGCGAGGGCGAGATTGGCTTTGTGGGCTACGCAGACGGCGAAAACTCTGCGGGCACCGACCCTGCCGAGGCCGCGATTTTTGCGCGCGACAGTGGCGTGGACGCCATGGCGATTTCCGTGGGCAACGTGCATTTGCAACAAGACAAGCAGGGCGGGCTTGATATGGACCGTATTCGCGCAATCGAGGCCATCACGCAGGTGCCATTGGTCATTCACGGCGGCTCTGGCGTGCCTGTGGATCAGCGGCGCGAACTGGCGGCGAACTCGAAGGTCTGCAAATTTAACATCGGCACCGAATTGCGCATGGCGTTTGGTACGGCGATGCGGACAGCGGTAAACAGTGACCCGAGCCGGTTTGACCGCAATACCATCCTCAAAGAAACACACGACCCCGTCGTTGCCGCAGCCATGCATGTGCTGCAGGCGTTCGGCGGCCCGAAAGGATAGACAATGCTGAATATCGCAATTCTTGGCTGCGGGCGGATTGGTCAAGTCCACGCCCGCACGATCAAATCCATGTCCACGGCCCGCGTGACGGCTGTGGCCGATGCATTCCCCGATCCTGCTCAAATCCTTGCAGATGATTTGGGCGCTGATGTGCGCACGATTGATGCCATCATGGCGAGCGACGATGTTGATGCAGTCGTCATTGGCACGCCAACGACAACACATTACGACCTGATCCATGCGGCCGCAAAGGCTGGCAAAGCTATCTTTTGCGAAAAGCCGGTTGATATGTCTGCCGACCGGATTCGCGATTGTCTGGCAATTGTGGCCCAACACGATGTCCCGTTCCTAACGGCGTTCAATCGGAGGTTTGATCCCAGCTTTGCCGATGTGCAGACCCGCATCGCCGACGGTGAGATCGGCAACGTTGAATTGGTGACCATCATGTCGCGCGATCCATCCCCGCCCCCTGTTAGTTACATCGCCACATCCGGCGGTTTGTTTCGCGACATGATGATCCACGATTTGGACATGGCGCGTTTCTTGCTAGGTGAAGAGCCAGTATCGGTCATGGCGATGGGTGCGGCCCTTGTGGACCCTGCTATCGGCGAGGCTGGTGATGTGGACACCGCAGGTGTGATGCTGCGCACCGCTTCGGGTAAAATCTGCCAGATCAGCAATTCGCGTCGCGCGTCATACGGCTATGACCAACGGATCGAAGTGCATGGATCAAAGGGCATGCTGCGGGCCGAGAACCATCTGGAAAACAGTGTGGAGATCGCGACCGAAGCGGGTTTCAGGCGCGCCCCTGCACAGCATTTCTTTCTTGAACGTTACGAGGCGGCTTACCGCGCCGAGATGGTGCATTTCGTGGATGCGGTCAGCAACGGCACAGCGCCGTCCCCGTCTGGCGATGACGGATTGCGGGCGCAAATGCTGGCCGATGCGGCAACGCTTAGCTGGGAAACAGGCGTGCCTGTCGCCATCTGATCTGTTGGGCGTAGGATGGGTTTTAACCCATCTGCGTTACCGGACAGGCAGCGCCGTGGTCTGACGCACGGTGCGCAGGGCAAACGACGATTGCATCTGCGCCACACCTGGCAATGCCGCCAAATGACGACGGTGAATGCGGGCGAAATCTTCGGTATCGCCCGCGACAACCTTAAGCAGGTAATCTGCTGTGCCGGCCATCAAATGACATTCGAGCACATCAGGAATTTTCGCGACCGCTTTTTCAAACGCGTCAAGCACTTCGTCCGCTTGCCCAGACAAAGTGATCTCGACGAACACCGTCGTGGGCCGCCCGACTTTGCGCGGGTTCAATAACGCCACATAGTCGCGGATGTACCCGTCTTTTTCCAACCGCTGCACACGCCTGTGGCAGGCCGATGCCGATAAATTGACCCGTTCCGACAGGTCCGCGTTTGACATGCGGCCCGTCACTTGAAGGACTTCTAGGATTCGGCGGTCTATGCTGTCTAGTTCCATTTGACGCACGATCCTTGCTAAAAATTATATATACACGCACATACCTGCCATAGATAACGCTAACAACCAAGCATTTCATCGCGGACATTGCGCGCGCACAGGCCGATAGTCGCCCTATCAATCAGGGAGGGAGACCCAAATGCACATCGGATGTCCAAAAGAGATTAAGCCACAAGAATTTCGCGTTGGCCTGACACCAAACGCAGCGCGCGAGGCCGTGAATGCGGGTCACAGCGTGACCATGGAAACCGCCGCCGGAATCGGCGCTGGGTTCACAGATGAAGATTACATCGCTGCGGGCGCTGCGATCGTCGGCACCGCCGCAGAGGTTTTTGCCGCCACTGACATGATCGTAAAGGTCAAAGAACCGCAGCCCGTTGAGCGCAAGATGCTTCGCGAAGGGCAGATATTGTTTACCTATCTGCACCTTGCCCCCGACCCCGATCAGACCCGCGATCTGATGGCGTCCGGTGCGACTTGCATCGCCTATGAAACGGTAACTGATGACCGTGGCGGCCTGCCTTTGCTGGCCCCTATGTCCGAAGTCGCGGGTCGCTTAGCCCCACAGGTTGGTGCATGGACGTTGCAAAAGGCGAACGGCGGACGCGGCGTCCTTATGGGCGGTGTTCCGGGTGTTGGCCCTGCAAAAGTGCTGGTCATCGGCGGCGGCGTTGTTGGTACACACGCAGCCAAGATCGCGGCTGGCATGGGTGCGGACGTGACCGTTCTCGATCGGTCCCTACCGCGCCTGCGCTATCTGGATGACGTGTTCGGTGGGCAGTTCAAGAACAGCTATGCCTCTGCGGGCAACACGATTGAATTGGCCGTGCAAGCGGATCTGATCATCGGTGCGGTTCTGATCCCTGGTGCTGAGGCGCCAAAGCTGATCAGCCGCGCACAGCTGTCCGAGCTAAAGCCCGGTGCGGCCCTCGTGGATGTCGCGATTGACCAAGGCGGTTGCTTTGAGACATCAAAGGCCACGACCCACCAAGACCCGATCTATGACGTCGACGGGATCATGCATTACTGCGTCGCCAACATGCCCGGTGCAGTGGCGCGTACGTCCACAATTGCGCTTGGCAATGCGACGATGCCGTTCATGCTGGCATTAGCGAACAAGGGCTGGAAGCAAGCCTGTGAAGACGACGCGCATCTGTTGAACGGGTTGAACGTTCATGCGGGCCATCTGACGTATTACGCGGTTGGCAAGGCGCTTGGCATTGATGTGATGTCGCCTGCGCTGGCGCTGCGGGCTTAAGCCACAAACGACAAAAGGCCCGCGGTTAACGCGGGCCTTTTGCATTTCACGAAACGTGAATCTTACTTTTTCAGCGCCTTCAGGATGTCTGCAAGCAGCTCTTCTTGTGTTGGGCCAGCTGGTGCGGCTGGTGCTGCCGGTGCTTCGGCTTTTTTCATTTTGTTCACCTGACGCACCAACATGAACACAACAAACGCGATGACCAAGAAATTGATGATCGCCATGATGAAGTTGCCGTATGTGAATGTCGCCTCGCCCACGGATGCGGACAGGTTCGCAAAATCAACGCCGCCCATGAACAGGCCGATCAACGGATTGATCATGTCTGCAACAAGCGAGCCAACGATTGCTGTGAACGCGGCCCCGATGATGATACCAACGGCCATGTCCATGACGTTGCCTTTGGCGATGAAATCTTTGAATTCTTTGAGCATTGAAGTCCCCTTCTAAGTGTTAAGCGCCTACCCGATCTAGCGCCGGCTGCGCGTATGGCCACACCCCTACCGCAGAACTGGCTTTGCTCAATGGGTTTTATTGGTCTGAGTTTCCCCCAAACCAGTTTGAGGAAACCCTAGCTCGGCAACTGCCCGTTTAGGACATAGCGCAAAATTTGCACGACTTGCTGTGGGTCTTGCACAACGGCGAGGGCGGCTGCATCCACTTCTTTTAATGCATGCGCGTGGTCTGCCTGATGCATCACGATCAGTGATTTACCCAAAGCCGCCGCCATGCCTGCGTCAAATGCCGCGTTCCACTGTTTGTATTTTTCGCCAAAGCGGACAACCACAATATCAGCTGTCTCGATGCCGTGGCGCGTGCGGATCGCGTTCAGTTTGGCACCTTTGTTATCGTGCCAAAACTTGTTGTCCTCAGCGCCCATGATCGCCACACCGCAATCATCTGATGCGCCGTGATCGGTGACTGGGGCTGAAAATGTTACGTCCAAGCCCTTGGCGGCATCAATGATTTGATCACGCCAGTCAGTGTGAATTTCGCCAGAAAGATAGATGCTGAGCGTCATGGAATTTCCCTTAATACAAATCGAGCGCAAAGGTGACTTTGTCTCCGTCACGCCCTGTTTCGACCCAGCCCAATCGCGCATAGAACGCTTGGGTTTCGGTCATATCCTTGTGGGTCGTCAGGTCGGTTTGCGTACAGCCAGCAGCAAGGGCCGCGGCGTTGGCCGTGTCAATTAGTCGACGCCCAAGCCCCTGCCCTTCACCCATCGGATGCACGGCGAGATTTGCGATATGCGCCTGCTTGCCATCTATCGCAAGCACGATGCCACCAAGGATGATCCCGCGATCTTCGGCGACCCAAACATGGTGGTCGCGGATGTCATCATCCAGCCCATCCGCGACAGGCGGCAGGCCAACCCCTTTTGCCACAAAGGGCGCGTAGGCGGCAATAACTGCCGCCCGCAGGCCAACAGCGTCATCAAGGATCGCTGGTCTAATCATCCGCGCAGCACACCACCCGTTGCCTTGGTGACTTTTTCAACGATTTTGGCTGCGACTGCTTCGATGTCCGCGTCTTTTAACGTGGCCACGGTTGGCTGCAGGCGCACAGTGATCGCGAGCGATTTTTTGCCGTCACCCAAGCTGCCACCGATGAATTCATCAAAGACCCGCACGCTTGTGATCAGCGCCTTATCGGCGCCAGATGCTGCATTGACCAAGGTCAAAGCCTCGACGTCCCCGTCCACGACAAAGGCGAAATCACGGTCCACTGCTTGCAAATTTGTGGCTTGCAATGCCGGGCGCGCTGTCGATTTCTTCTTTGGCAGCGGCACGTCTTCTGGGTACAAAACAAAGGCCACGGCGGGCCCTTTGATGTCCATTTCGCGCAGAACTTTGGGGTGCAACTCGCCAAACACGCCAAGTACCTTTTTCGGGCCAAGGCAGATTTTGCCGTGCCGACCAGGATGCCACCACGCATCTGAACCGCGCATGATCTGCACTTTTGCGGGCGCACCAATGGCGGATAAAACGGCCTCGGCGTCTGCCTTGGCATCATAGACGTCGACCGCGCGGGCCTCGCCGTGCACGTCTTTTGGACCAGTGCGCCCGATCAGGATGCCGGCGACCTGCACATGCTGTTCGCCCGGCTCACCGCCGTGGAACGCGTGCCCAACCTCGAACAAACCCATGTCCGCAAAACCGCGGGCTTGGTTGCGCGCTGCCGCACGCAGCAAGCCAGGCAATAGGCCCGGGCGCATGTGCGACATGTCTGCCGAGATCGGATTTTGCAGCATCGTTGCGTCATCACCGCCGCCGAACAGCGCCGCTGCTTCGCGATCGATGAACGAATAGGTGACGCATTCGTTGTAACCAAGCGCCGCCGCTGTCCGTTTTGCAGCCTGTTGGCGCAATTGCAGCGGGGTCAAAATTGGCCTTGCGACACCAGCCAAGCGTGGCAGAGGTTTGCCAACAAGTTTGGTCAGGGACGCGATGCGTGCGACTTCTTCGACGAGATCAGCTTCGCCTTGAACGTCGGGCCGCCAGCTTGGCACATGTG
>CAJXTP010000063.1 GCA_913061335.1 uncultured Loktanella sp. | reverse complement strand
CCTCTCTATTCGTCGGCAGCGTCAGATGTGTATAAGAGACAGCCTCCGCCCAGTCGTATTTGTCGTTCGCGTCGATCATCGCCGCTTGCGAAATCACGGGCGCACAGGCCGTTCACCCCGGCTATGGTTTCTTGTCTGAAAACGCGGCCTTCGTGCAAGCGCTCGAAGACCATGACATTAAATTCATCGGCCCAACGGCGGCTGATATTCGGACCATGGGCGATAAAATCACCGCCAAGGACACGATGAAAGCACTCGGCGTGCCCTGCGTGCCCGGTTCCCCCGGTGGCGTACCCACATTAGCAGACGCACAGCGCATCGGCGCTGAAGTCGGCTATCCGGTCATCATCAAAGCCACAGCTGGCGGCGGTGGACGTGGCATGAAAGTGGCGCAAACAGCCGCGGACATGGAACAAGCCTTCCATTCGGCCCGCGCAGAAGGCAAAGCCGCCTTTGGCAACGACGAAGTCTACATCGAGAAATACCTGACCACCCCGCGCCACATCGAAATCCAAGTTTTCGGCGATGGCAAAGGTAACGCAGTGCATTTGGGCGAACGCGATTGCTCCTTGCAACGGCGTCACCAAAAGGTCCTCGAAGAAGCCCCCGGCCCCTGCATCACCCCTGAATTGCGCGAACGCATCGGTAAGGTCTGCTCGGACGCAGTTGCGAAAATCAACTACGCTGGCGCAGGCACGATCGAATTCCTGTTTGAAAACGACGAGTTCTATTTCATCGAGATGAACACGCGCCTGCAAGTCGAACACCCCGTGACCGAAGCCATCTTTGGCATCGATCTAGTGCGCGAACAGCTGCGCGTCGCGGCGGGTATGCCATTGTCGTTCACCCAAGATGAATTGGTGATCAACGGGCATTCCATCGAAGTACGGATCAACGCAGAAAAGCTGCCAGATTTCCGCCCCTGCCCCGGTCAGATCACGCAATTCCACGCGCCCGGCGGTCTTGGAGTACGGATGGATAGCGCGCTTTATGACGGCTACCGGATCCCGCCCTATTACGACAGCTTGATCGGCAAGCTCATCGTGCACGGGCGTGACCGACCAGAGGCGCTCGCGCGGCTTGCACGTGCCTTGGGCGAACTAATTGTTGACGGTGTCGACACCACGATCCCCTTGTTCCACGCGCTTTTGGCCGAAGAGGCCGTTCAAACTGGTGACTATAATATCCACTGGCTGGAACATTGGCTCGAAGAAAACCTCGCCTAAATCAACGGTCGCGCAGCCGCTATACACAGGTTGCGCGACGGTTTTGCGCGCAGGCGAAAATGAACGGTGATCAAGAAATCCCATGCGGTCCCACCCAAATTGTGCCTATCGATGCCTTTGACTTTGACCTAGTCTGGGGCCAACCGCCACAACAGATGCTGTATTCATGACCCTCACCCCCGAACTGCTGCTCGCGGCCTACGCAAGCGGCGTGTTCCCAATGGCCGAGAGCCGTGACGACCCTGACGTGTTCTGGGTTGATCCGCAATTTCGCGGTGTGATTCCGCTTCATAGCTTTCGCATTTCGCGCAGCTTGGCCAAAACCCTGCGGCGGACCCCATTTCAAATCACGTTAAACACCGCATTTGAGCATGTCGTCACAGGCTGCGCAGACCGGCCAGAGACTTGGATCAACGACACCATTTTTGGCCTCTACCGCGCGCTGCATGCCAGCGGCGACGCGCATGCAATCGAAGTCTGGGACGGGCCCGACCTCGTTGGTGGTGTTTACGGGGTCACAATTGGGGGGGCATTTTTCGGGGAAAGCATGTTTAGCAGACGGCGAGATGCGTCAAAAATCGCGCTCGCCTATTTGGTCGATCACCTCAACAGATGCGGATTCGTGTTGTTCGATACGCAGTTCATTACCGACCACTTGGCGAGCCTCGGCGCGATCGAAATTCCACGCAAAGCATATCATTCAGCCCTATCAAAGGCACTTCTGGTTGATGCAAATTTTCAAAATATTACACCAATAACAGATGCTTATGCGCTATTGCAGCGCAACGCCCAAACGTCATAACGCGGATGGTCCATCGCATTTAACGCAGGTGCCGACGCGACTAGCCAACCCTCAAATACCGGCTCAACCTTGTCGCGGTAAATAACCGTGACGCGCGCGTATGCATCGCCGCTTGGGTTCGCCGCGGGAAACCGGCATTCGTCCAGCGTGATCTTTAGCAAACCCAACGCGCCCGTTTCACCAACGCCCAACGGCAGGTCAATCACGGCGCCCGACAACCTATCCAAAACGCGCAACACACCAGAACTGGCGTCGCTGGCTTCCTGTGCAAACAGCCCCGAAGCCGCAAAACAAAACACCGCCGGAAGGGTCAACATCTTCATGTCACTTCCCCTCGCCAGTCACAAACTTCAACAACAGCGAAATCAGGCTCACAGCACCCTGCGTGTCCTCAATCTCGGCACCATTTTCAAAGTTACCAAGCGATCCGCCCGGAACGATCTCAACGAAATTACCGCCAAGCAAGCCCTCGGATGCGATCACAGCGGCGCTATCATCAGGGATAATCGTATCGGATTGAATGGCAAAAACCGTGTCGCCACGAAATGTTTCTGGGTTCAAAGAGATGGTCGAAACAGTGCCGATTTTGACGCCTGCAAGCCGGACATCCGTGCCCACGGTGATACCCTCAACAGACCTGAAACTGGCCGTCAGATCATAGCTGGCACCGCCATTGCTATAACCCGTCGCGCGTACAGTGTAGGTCAAAAACGCCAACGCCACGACCAAAACAATGCCGCCGACGATGACCTCTGTGGTGTTCTCGCGCACCAAACTTACTCCGGTGTCCATGCCTCGTAGTCGCCGCGCGGGGCTGGGGTTGCTTGGCGCAACGACCCTGCTGGCGCATAAGCGGCCACGGTGCCAGTCAGGTTTTCCTGATGCGGCTTTTCCCATGATTTATGAACCAGCGGCCTTTCTGTTGGCGGCTCGTTCCACGTCCGGTGCAACCAACCGTGCCAATCAGGATCAATCCGGCTGGCCTCGATGGGTCCGTTGAAAATCACCCAACGACGGCTGTCATCTTTGTTGTTGTAAAAGATGTTGCCCTGCTGGTCGGTCCCGACCTTGACGCCTTTGCGCCAAGTCCAAAGCTGCGTGCCGAATGTCTGACCATCCCACCACGTGAAAACGCGTTTGATTGTATTGAAAAGGCCCATCGTTTGCTCCTAGACGCTGTTGACCGCAGTTTTGCCCGAAATGGCGGCAAAGGTCCAGTGCGCTATGCGCTTGGGGCCAATGCGGTCAGCTCGATTTCGATCTTATACTTGGGATCAATCAAGGCTGCGGAAATCATTGTGGCCGCAGGCGGATTATCACCAAACGCGGCGGCTAAAACCGGCCAGCAAGGTTCGAAATCGGCAGGGTTTGGCAAGATATAACGCACACGGACCGCATCCGCGAATGTCACCCCTGCTTCGGCCAAGGCGCGTTCCATAATGCCCAGCGCAGATTTACACTGTGCAACGACATCATCAGGCACGTCAGGCCCCGCGACGGTGCCCGCAACATGGACCAATCCGCCAGCCACAACAGCGCGGCAATATCCGATCTTGGCCTCAAAAGCCCCGCCGGATGATATACGCGTGATTGCCATTAGCTTGCTGTCGCCGGTGCTTTTTTCTTTGCTTTGGCTTTATCGTGGATCATCAACGGCGACGCATCAGGGCCAACCGCTTCTTCGTTCACGACAACCTCGGACACAGTATCCATGCCTGGCAGATCAAACATCGTGTCCAACAGGATATCTTCCATGATCGACCGTAGACCACGTGCACCGGTTTTGCGCTCGATCGCACGCTTTGCAATCGCAACAAGCGCGTCGTCGGTGAACGTCAGCTGCACATCTTCCAGATCAAACAGGCGTTGGTATTGCTTGACCAATGCGTTCTTTGGCTTGGACAGAATGGTGACAAGCGCGTCTTCGTCCAGATCAGTCAGCGTCGCGATCACAGGCAAACGGCCAACAAATTCTGGGATCAGACCGAACTTCAACAGATCTTCTGGCTCCAAATCACCAAAAACTTCGCCGATGCCACGTTCGTCATTGTCTTTGACATCCGCACCAAAGCCCATGCCAGAGCCCTTACCACGAGCGCCAATAATCTTTTCAAGACCAGAAAACGCGCCGCCACAGATGAACAAGATGTTGGTCGTGTCGACTTGCAGGAATTCCTGCTGCGGGTGCTTGCGACCACCTTGTGGAGGCACAGAGGCAACGGTGCCTTCCATAATCTTCAGCAATGCCTGCTGCACACCCTCGCCCGATACGTCACGGGTGATCGATGGGTTGTCAGACTTGCGGGTAATTTTATCAACTTCATCGATATACACGATGCCGCGCTGCGCTTTTTCAACGTTATATTCAGCCGATTGCAGCAGCTTAAGGATAATGTTTTCAACGTCTTCGCCGACATAACCAGCCTCGGTTAAGGTCGTCGCATCGGCCATCGTGAACGGCACATCCAAGATGCGCGCCAATGTTTGGGCCAGCAACGTCTTACCGCAGCCCGTAGGGCCGATCAGCATGATGTTGGATTTGGCCAATTCAATGTCGGATTTATCGGCGTGGTTCAGACGCTTATAATGGTTGTGAACAGCGACGGACAGCACGCGCTTGGCATGCACCTGACCGATGACATAATCATCCAGCACACTGCAAATCTCAAGCGGCGTCGGCACACCTTCGCCTGCCTTTAATCCAGCAGTCTTGGTTTCTTCACGGATAATATCCATGCACAGCTCAACGCATTCATCACAGATAAACACTGTTGGACCCGCGATCAGCTTGCGCACCTCATGCTGGCTTTTGCCGCAAAAGCTACAGTAAAGTGTGTTTTTGCTGTCGTTGCCGGAAGTGTTCGCCATGTTTCAAACCTTTTGACCAAACGGTCATTTTCTAAATTCGCAGGACTGCCTTAGGCCGTAACCTAGGACAGCCCGCAACTGGCTACAATGTCAAAATGACCCCAACGCGCGGTCACTTTTTCATCGCCGTTAACTTAGTCTTCAGACTTATCGCGGTTGGCCACGATTTCGTCGATCAGGCCCCAGTCTTTTGCCTCTTGCGGAGACATAAAGTTGTCACGCTCAAGCGCCGATTCAACGTCCTTCAATTTATTGCCGGTATGTTCGACATAAATTTCGTTCAGACGGGTCTTAAGTTTTTGGGTTTCTTGCGCGTGGATCATAATATCCGTCGCTTGACCCTGATACCCGCCAGATGGCTGGTGCACCATAATACGGGAATTGGGCAGGCTGAACCGCATGCCTTTTTCGCCAGCGGTCAGCAAAAGCGACCCCATAGATGCGGCTTGACCGATTACAAGCGTGGATACCTTCGGGCGGATGTACTGCATCGTGTCGTAAATGCTCAGACCGGATGTCACAACGCCACCTGGGCTGTTGATGTACATGCTGATCTCTTTCTTGGGGTTTTCGGCCTCAAGGTGCAGCAATTGCGCGACGATCAGTTGGGACATGCCGTCATGCACTGGGCCGGACATGAAAATAATCCGCTCTTTCAGCAGACGACTAAAGATATCATAGGCGCGTTCCCCGCGTGCGGTCTGTTCGACCACCATGGGAACAAGGTTCATATATGTTTCTACTGGATCGTGCATGTGCTTGCCTCGCTGTTGAACAGGTCTGTTCTAATTCAAATATCCTGACAGAGTCTTAGTGCTGGGCGTCAGGGGCTTCAAGGTCACCTTTGTCATTTGACAAAAGCGTAAGTCATAGCTTACGGTAAGTCATGACTTACGCACATGCAATAGATGAAACACTGATCGCCCTTGCGGACCCAACGCGGCGTGCAATTTTGCAGCGTTTGCGGACCGGCGCGATGCCCGTTGGCATCCTTGCCGAAGGGCTGCCCGTCTCGCGCCCTGCGGTCAGCCAACACTTGCGCATCCTAACCGATGCAGGCCTGCTCATCGTCACCCCGCAAGGGAACCGGCGCCTATACGGGCTCGCCCCCGCTGGCATGAACGGATTGCGTGCTTATCTTGATGACCTCTGGGGCGACGCGCTTGCGGCCTTCGCCCAAGCGGCCCATGATTTATCAAAGGACGACACCCATGACACCTGACATTCGCAAAACGGTCGACGTACCCCTAACGCCTGCGCAGGCCTTTGATCTGTTCACCGCAAAACTGGATACATGGTGGCCCAGCGCGACCCACTCAATATCTGCAGCCAACAACGACACGCCGCTTTGCGTCAAAATCGATCCGCGCAAAGGCGGCAAAATCACTGAAAAACTGCGCGATGGAACCAGTGCAACATGGGGCACCATCACCCATTGGGCACCGGCCAGCAGGCTCGACATCAACTGGTATGTCGGGCGCGACGTCGACGCCGCCACCCAAGTCACAGTTATGTTCACCCCCATTGATACAGGCACTCGCGTTGACCTGACGCACACAGGCTTCGACGCGCATGGCGATACCGCAATGGCCAGCCATGACGGCTACAATGCCGGTTGGGATCATGTTCTGGGACACTGCTTTCTTGCAAAATGCCGGATCTATATCACCGCCTGAAAACAGCCATCCGCAATATTGGCACACATGCGCGCAGCCTGCCGTTCATCAATATTTGTCTCTTTAAGCCGTCCAAATGCAGCCGCCGCCCCCCCCCCGATTAAAAGCCAAAGCGTAACCAGCGCTTTCGCCACGTTTGCGCCTCATTCCATTCAAATTGCCTTTAAATTACCTTCAACTTCTCAATAAAGACATTTGGTTTCCACATTGGGAACACCCCATTTCTTTACCCAAGCAGCAGATAAAAGATCCAGCAGCGTGTTGTTGCAGTCGGATTGATCTAAGTTGTTATATTGAGGTAAGGCAAATGCCACAGGGTTATCTAGTTACGCTCGGAGACGGTTCGCTTGATGCGAGCGACTACATCTCTGGCACACAATCGACATTCACGACCGCGTCCACAATCGGGGCAGGGTCGTGGAACTGGACGGGTGTATGGGATGGCGATGGTCTAACCTACAGTGATATCTCAGATACCGGTGTCTACTACGAGGGCACTGACGGAAGCGTCTATTTTGTACCTGATACCTGGTTCACGACGAGCGGCGACGCATCTGCAGTCACCCCACCTGCCTACATCATCCCAGATGGCACTGTCACTGGTACAAGCGGCGATGATGTTATCGACGCCGACTTTACCGACGTTGATGGCGATACGACCACCAGCACTGACGACACCATCGCAGCAGGCGCGGGCAATGATACTGTCTTTGGCGGTGGCGGTAACGACAGTATCCTCGGTGAAGCAGGCAACGACTTCATCGTCGGAGACCAGACATTAGCCAACGATGGTCAGGACACCATTTCAGGTGGCGATGGCGACGACATTATCTATGGTGACACCGCTGCGGGCACCGACGATTCACCAACATTCGTGTCGTGGGCTGACCAAGGCGTCGCCGATGAGAGTAGCATCACAGGCGGGATGAACACGATTTCCGCTGACGGTAACATCCAAATCAATGTGTCCGTTGCACAAGAAACCAACTTCTACGGCGCATCCGTCGAAACAGGCGATCCACTCTTTAACTACAACGCGGCAAGCGACACATCTTCTTTGGCGATTGAAGGCGGCGACATCGCAACTGGCGGTACTCTTGGCAACGACCAAAACGCGTCCGTCACAACGCTCGATTTTTCGGCAAACGCGGTGGGCTATTCCGACGAAGTGTCCGACGTCACCTTCGGCATCTTTGATATCGATGAACTTGAAGGTCAATTCCTCGACCAAGTGATTGTCACCGCCTATGATGCGGATGGCAATTCGATCCCAGTGACGGTCATCCTTGGCAGCACAACAACGCTGACATCCACGACCAACGCCGACGGCTCACAAACCGTGACATCGATTGTGAACTCAGGTGGTGCAGGCGGCACAGATTCGCAAACTGGTTATGCGCAATTCTCTGTCGCGGGCCCCGTGTCATATATCGAAATCGACTATAACAACGTTGATACAGCTTATGGTGGGCACGCGATCCGTATCGGTGACATTCAACTGACGCCAATCCCTGAAGATCCAGTCGATGGTAACAACGACAGCATCTCTGGCGATGCAGGCAACGACGTCATCTACGGCCAAGGCGGCAACGACACAATCGATGGCGGCGCCGACAATGACATACTTTACGGTGGCGCAGGTAACGACGACATCATCGGCGGCACAGGCGCGGACACGATTGAAGGTGGGTCAGGCAACGACACCATCACCTTCTCCGATGGCGATAGCGTCGACGGCGGCACTGGCGACGATACATTCACATATCAGGACTTGGGTGAAGCCACTAACGGGACCATCACCATTGTGGGTGGGTCGGGCGGCGAAACACTTGATGACGGCGACCCCAATTCGCTTGAAGGGGACACGCTGAACCTTGGGTTCGATGCCGATATGTCGACGCTCAACATTACGTCGACCAGCATTAACGTAGATGGAAACACCACCTACGAAGGTACCATCCAAATGGATGACGGGACGCTCTTGGAATTTTCCGAGATCGAAAACATCATCTGCTTCACTCCCGGCACGCGCATTGCGACGCCGGCGGGCGCACGCGACATCGCAACGCTAAAAATTGGCGATCTTATCGTGACCCGTGACCACGGGCTACAGCCAATCCGCTGGATTCAGCAGCGCACGGTGCCAGCGGTGGACCGCTTTGCCCCGATCCGGATCAAGCCGGGCGTCGTCATTGGTCAAGACCGTGATCTGCTCGTCTCGCCACAACACCGGATGTTGTTCCAAGGTTACCACGCTGAACTTTTGTTCGGCGAAAGCGAAGTCTTGGTCGCGGCCAAACACTTGCTCGACGGGAAACTGGTCACGCGCGATACTGGCGGTGACGTCACTTATATCCACATGATGTTTGACGAACACGAAGTGATTTTTGCAGAAGGTGCAGCCACGGAATCGTTCCACCCTGGGTCGGTCGGCCTCACAGCCGTATCCAACCCTGCGCGCGAAGAACTATTTGCACTTTTCCCAGAACTGCGCAGCAACATCGGCGGCTACGGCCAAACGGCGCGCCGCTGCTTGCGTCGCCACGAGGCCAATTTGTTGCAAGTTTAAGGGCGGGAAATTGGTATTATTCGGGCCGGACACCTGCCAGTGTCCGGCCCGTTTTTGTCATATGGGAAACTTATGCAAAACTTATACGAAAATTACAGCCAATTTTTGTAGTCACTGACCAGTAAATGGGTTGGGGCAACATCCTCTTCGATCTGCGCAAAACGACCGATTGGTTCACGGAAAATGTTGTCGGTGTTGTCGTCGTTGACCGTGCTGACTTCACCAATCAAAACATCACCGCCCTCGCCCCAAAATGCGTGCCAATCACCGGGCATCAACGTCAAGCTTTCACCGGGAGCAAACGTCAACTTTTCGCCTGCCTGAAATTCCCGCGCGATACCGTCACACATGACCATTCCGCCGCGATCTTCTGCAAAGTTGCCATCTCCGTCAGACCCATAAAGCTCTACCACCATTGTCGCACCACCACGGTTGATAATATCTTCTGCCTTGATGGCATGTGTGTGCATAGGAGACAGTTGATCTTGCTTTGAAATCAACAGCTTCTCGGCATAACACATCCCTCCGCCACGTTGCAGATCAGCCAATCTACCGTTGCGCAACGTGAACAGAAACAGACCCATTTTATCATAGTCGCCCGCGCCGTAATCCGTAATATCCCAGCCGCAGGCCGCATCAATTATGGCACTTGCACGGGCGGCATTCGCTTTGAATTCCGTCGGTGTCCACCGCGCGAATGGCGGTAAAACAAAGCCGTAAGACCGGATCATGTCATCCGCTTGCGCCATGATCATGTTGATTGTGGAACGCTTCATTTTGCAGTCTCCATAAGCGAATTACATCACTTCTTTACGCGCATTACGCCACGCCAAACAGGCCGCGCCAAACGCGCCGAACAGCGGTTTCGAAACCGGATCAGTCGTCGCATTCCATTCGGGATGCCATTGAACCGAAAGGGTAAATCCGCTTGCGCCCTTCACATAAATCGCTTCCGGCGTCCCATCCGGCGCATAGCCGTCAACGACGATACGTGGGCCCGGCACGTTGATGCCCTGCCCGTGCAACGTGTTGGTCATCACCTCGTTTGATCCCAGCAATTTGCGAAAAGGGCCGTCGTCAGAAAATGATACCGCATGGCGCAGCGCGAATATCTCTTCTAGCGTCCCTTCAGGCGGCATACGGTGATTATCACGTCCCGCAAGATCACGGATTTCGGGGTGAAGTGTGCTGCCCAAAGCAACAGCAACCTCTTGAAACCCGCGGCAAATTCCGATGATCGGCTGACCGGCATCGACGCACGCGCGGATCAATGGCAACGCCAAATTGTCGCGATCACGGTCAAAGTCACCATGCGCTTGCGTTGCCTGTTCGCCATATTCTTCGGGATGCACATTCGCGCGCGCTCCAGTGAATACAAACCCGTCACACAGGTCCATTAGCTCGGTCAAACTGCTAAGCGACGGGTCCGTGGGCACAATGACGGGAATTGCGCCACAGGCTTCGGCCACAGCGAACGTGTTCAACTTACCAGCTCCAAAAATATGATAATCCTCGTGAATAAGGAAGCTATTACCAATAATACCAATTACAGGACGAAACATGAAAACTCCAATTTTTTTCGACTAAAATAACGTGTCTGCGCAGTGACCTAAATGGTTTGTGTCATGACAACGCTCTGGCCAAATTATCGGCGCAGCGTTACCAATTTCTTACCTTTTTAGCTTTCCCCAATCAGGCCCGCAGCGTCGATTCCAGCCATAGCGGCAATCACGTCATTGTCAGATGTATCGCCCGTCACACCGACAGCGCCCATAACGCCGCCACGCTTATCACGCAGCAGGATTCCGCCCGGAACGGGCACAACTTGGCCACCATAAACGCCATTCACGGCCGCCATGAAATAGGCCTGCTGTTCGGCACGCGCCATTTGCGCCGTACCCGCCATACCCAGCATGACAGACCCATAAGCCTTACCATGCGCAATCGCGAAACGTCCCGGGGCCGCACCATCAGCACGTTCAAACGCTTTGACATGGCCGCCCGCGTCCAACACGACAACTGCCAGCGGCTTGAATCCCATCTCGTCGCCTTTGGCCATCGTTTTACGAATGATCATGCGTGCCTTAGCGGCTGATACTTCTGCCATCGGTCTCTCCTTGCGTAGGATGGGTTTTAACCCATCCCTAGTGGTTGCGTTGCGCTTTCAGCTCTAGACGGCGGCGGTGCAATACTGGCTCAGTATACCCCGACGGCTGAACGCGGCCTTGGAACACAAGATCACACGCAGCCTGAAATGCAATCCCATCAAATGCGGGGGCCATAGGGCGATACGTCGGATCACCATCGTTTTGGCGATCCACGACGCCAGCCATTTTCTGCATTGCGGCCATAACGTCGGCCTGGGCAACCACATCGTGGTGTAGCCAGTTTGCAAGAGCTTGGCTTGAAATTCGGCATGTTGCGCGGTCTTCCATCAGGCCGACATCGTTCATGTCTGGTACCTTGGAACAGCCGACACCTTGATCAATCCAGCGCACCACATACCCCAAAATTCCCTGAGCATTATTTTCGACTTCGCGCGTAATTTGAGCTTTAGTCCATTTTTGATAGGTCGCGAGCGGAATTTCCAGCACGGTTTCTACATATGCGCGACGACCACCCGCCTTAAGCTTGGCCTGCACCGCAAACACGTCAACCTTGTGATAATGCAGCGCGTGCAACGTCGCCGCAGTTGGGCTTGGGACCCATGCACAGTTGGCGCCAGATTTCGGATGACCGATCTTTTGCTCTAACATTTCAGACATCAAATCAGGCATGGCCCACATGCCCTTACCAATCTGCGCACGGCCCGAAAGACCACAGGCAAGGCCGATATCAACATTTTGATCCTCATAAGCGCCGATCCAGCTTTTGCGCTTGATAAAGTCTTTGCGCGAAAATGGGCCCGCCTCCATTGAGGTATGAATCTCGTCGCCTGTCCGGTCAAGGAACCCTGTGTTGATAAACGCAACACGGCTCTTGGCAGCCCGAATACATTCTTTCAAATTGACCGAGGTGCGGCGTTCTTCGTCCATAATCCCGATTTTCACAGTGTCTTGCGGTAGACCAAGAACCTTCTCGATCATTGTGAAGGTTTCGTTCGCAAAGCTGACCTCTTCGGGACCGTGCATCTTTGGTTTCACAACATAGACCGAACCTTTGACCGAATTGCCGCCCTCTCGTTGCAAATCATGCATCGCTATCAGCGTGGTCACCACTGCATCCATCAACCCTTCAAAAACTTCGGCACCATTTCGGTCCAAAATCGCTGGGTTGGTCATTAAATGCCCTACGTTGCGCACTAACATCAGCGCGCGACCTTTGACGGTCATAACGCCACCGTCGGGAGCGATAAACTCGCGGTCAGCCGCCATAGAGCGGGTCATCTGAGCGCCGTTTTTGGTAAATGTTTCTTCAAGATCACCGCGCATCAAGCCCAGCCAATTGGCATAGGCGACAATTTTGTCCTCGGCGTCGACACAGGCCACCGAATCTTCACAATCCATGATCGCAGACACAGCGCTTTCCAGCACAACATCAGCCAGCCCCGCCTGATCGCGGCTGCCGATCAAATGGGTCCGGTCAAAAACCAGTTCCACATGCAGCCCGTTGTTGCGCAGCAAAATCGACGACGGGGCTTTAGAATGCCCCTTGTAGCCTACAAATTTCTCAGGGTTATCAAGCGGGCAATCGTCGACCATCAACACGCCTTGGCGGACACTATAGCGCTGCGCATCGGCGTGGCTTGTGCCATCGATCGGAAATGCTTCGTCAAGGAAAACGCGTGCGCGTGCAACAACCCTCGCGCCGCGCCCTTTGTTATAGCCGCCGGCTGGTGGCTTGCTGCCCATCGCATCGGTGCCATAAAGTCCGTCATACAAGCTGCCCCAACGGGCGTTCGCTGCATTCAGTGCAAACCGCGCATTGGTAATCGGCACCACCAATTGTGGACCCGCAATGCTGGCAATTTCGGGATCAACATTTGCGGTTTTAATCGTGAAATCATCCCCTTCAGGGACCAAATACCCGATCTCGCGCAGGAACGCCTGATATGTCGTCGTACTGTCTCTTATACACATCTGACGCTGCCGACGAATAGAG
>CAJXTP010000062.1 GCA_913061335.1 uncultured Loktanella sp. | reverse complement strand
CTATTCGTCGGCAGCGTCAGATGTGTATAAGAGACAGGATATCTTCCGCCTTAAGATCAGCGGCCAGTTCAACAAGCGCAAGCGGCCCTTCATATTCGTCGCCGTGATTGGCGCCCGTCAAAAGCGCGCAGGGACCATGGCCATTTTTCACCTGCGTGATCGGGATTTGGATCGACCCCCATGCGCTGTCATTGCGGCTATAGGGCAGGCGTAGATATCCGTGCTGCACGCCGTCGCGATCAAAATCAATTGTCTCAGAGATCGGATTATCGCGCACAGGTTATTCCTTTACCACAAGCGCGCGGGGCGTTGTGCACAGACATTCGGCACCCGTCGGCGTGATGACAATCGGTTCAGTTATCTCTAGTCCACCATCGTCCAACCACAGCGCTGGCATGAAGTGGAACGTCATGCCAGCCTCTAGGACAGTTTTGTCGCCAGCGCGGAACGACATGGTGCGTTCGCCCCAATCGGGCGGGTAGGACAGGCCAATCGCATAACCGCAGCGGCTGTCCTTTTCAAAGCCAAGCTTGTTCAACGTCTGGTTAAACGCGCCCGCGATATCTTCGCACAGATTGCCCGGTTTCGCCTTTGCAAGACCTGCCTCGACCGCCTCTAACACGGCCTGTTCAGCATCGAGGTATTTCTGCGGCGGCTTGCCCAAAAACAGCGTGCGCGATTGCGGGCATTGATAGCGACGATAAGCGCCTGCGATCTCAAAGAACGTGCTTTCGCCAGCTTTCAACGGGGCATCATCCCAAGACAAATGCGGCGCAGTGGCGTCGATACCTGACGGGGCCAGCGGCACAATCGCGGGGTAATCGCCCCAGTGACCATCGGCCCCTAAAACCGAGGCGTGATAGATATCAGCGATCAATTCATTTTTACGCATGCCCACTTCAGCCTTGTCGCGGATCACGCTGTGCATCCGTTCCACAATGCGCGCAGCGCGGCGCATGTATGTGATTTCGGTTGGGGATTTTATCGCGCGTTGCCAGTTCACAAGGCCTGTCGTGTCGCTGAATTCAACAGACTTAAGGTTTTCTTGCAGCGATAAAAATGCAGAGGCTGTAAAGTAATAATTGTCCATCTCAAGCCCGATCCGCGCGGCACTAAGCCCACGCGCTGCGATCAACCGTGACAGGTCTGCCATCGGATGCTTTTCAGGGTTCTGCACGTAGGTATCATCGTAGCCCGCAATATTATCGTGGTTCAGGTAGGTCGTGCGCTGCGCACCGACCGCATCCATCGCGCGCCCCCACCAAACAGGCTCTCCTTCTAATGTGAGAAGCACACCTTGATGCACGTAAAACGACCAGCCGTCATATCCGGTCAGCCACGCCATATTGGACGGGTCTGTAACAAAAATCGCGTCCAGCCCACGGGCCGCCATTTCAGCGCGTGTTTTGGCAAGGCGGGCGGCGTATTCGTCACCGGAAAACGGTAGGTCTAACATGATGGAAATCCTGTGAAGTTGTTGTTTGATCTTAGCTTTCCCCATGTGTGAATTTATGCGAATATACCTTTCTGACGCCTAAATTCGGCGATCTAAATGAATAATCGGAGAACATCGGCGTGATAGATGAGTTTGACAGAAAAATACTGCAGCAAGTACAGCGCAATAATCAGCTAACAAGCGCGCAGCTCTCGGACCTTGTCGGCTTGTCGCAGACCTCTATTCAGCGGCGGTTGAATAAGCTTCGCGCGACCAAGGTCATCGAGGCGGATATTGCCGTGGTTTCCCCTGCGGCTGCAAATCGGCCGCTGACGATGCTCGTCGCCGTTGAGCTGGCCCGCGAACGCTCAGATATTATCGATCGATTTAAGCGGGCTGTGCGGGATCGGGCCGAAGTGATGAGCGCATATTACGTGACCGGAGAGACGGATTTCGTATTGATCGTCAGCGCCAAGGACATGTCAGATTACGAGGCATTCACCCGCGATTTTTTTTACAACAACACGGATATCAAGGGCTTCAAAACGACCGTCGTGATGGACCGGATCAAAGCGTCGTTCTCCCTGCCGCTTTGAGCTTTGCCTCCGAAAGTTGACACAAGAACGTTAAAGTCTTCTAATTCCAAATTTATGCAGTCTTATTTACCTAAGCGTAAATTGGATCAAAAAATGGAGACATCTTCTTTGGCATATTATAATTTGGGTACATATTCTCGGACGGTTTCCACGACATCACCGACCGCTCAGAAATGGTGCGACCGTGGACTGGCATGGACCTACGGGTACAATCATGAAGAAGCGATAGAATGTTTTCAAAAGGCGCTTGCTGCGGATGCGACCTGTGCAATGGCCCATTGGAGCATCGCGTATTGCATTGGCCCGAATTACAATAAGCCTTGGGAAACCTTCGAAGACGATGAAAAACCGGCCTGTATCGCATTGGCGCGATCCTCGATCCAAGCCGCGCGCGGATTGCTGGATCACGTCACACCCTTGGAACACGCGCTGATCGATGCATTGACTGCACGCTACCCTGAAACGTCGGAAGTTGATGACTTCGGTCCTTGGAATGACGCTTTCGCCGATGCCATGCGCAAGGTCCATTCTGAATTTGGGGATGATTTGGACGTTTGCGCATTATTTGCCGAGGCGCTGATGAACCGCACACCGTGGCAGTTGTGGGATTTGCCGACAGGTAAACCGGCCGAAGGTGCTGACACTCTTGAAGCAATAGCTGTACTAGAAAACGCGTTTTCGTCATTGGCTGGGGCTTGGCAGCATGCGGGCCTCTTGCACATGTACGCACATCTGATGGAGATGTCGCCACATCCAGAAAAGGCGTTGCGCCACGGGGATGCCCTATCGACCCTTGTACCTGACGCGGGTCATTTGCTTCATATGGCAACCCATATCGACGTGCTGTGCGGCGACTATATGAATGTTGTTTTACGCAACGAGGCCGCGATCGTCGCGGACCGGAAATTTCTGCTCCAAAAGGGCGCAAACAATTTCTATTCGGTTTATCGCTGCCACAATTATCACTTCAAGATTTACGGAGCCATGTTTCTAGGCCAGCCATCTGTCGCCCTCGACGCCGCTGAAGCGCTAATTACCGATCTGCCGACAGAGGCATTGCGCCCACTGGCTGACTGGTTTGAAGGGTTTATTCCTATGAAACAGCACGTCCTGATCCGTTTTGGGCGCTGGACAGACATACTCGCGCAAGCATTTCCCGAAGACCAAGATTTGTATTGCGTGACCACTGCGATGATGCGCTATGCCCGCACAGTCGCACTGGCAAACTTGCACCGGATCGAAGAAGCAGGCGCGGAAAAAGCCCTGTTCTATGATGCGCTGAGCCGCGTTCCCGACAGCCGAATGTTGTTCAATAATAAGTGCACAGACATCCTTAAGGTCGCCGAACAGATGCTGCTCGGGGAGCTTGCCTATCACAAGGGCGACCATGACGCCGCCTTTGATCACCTGCGCCGTTCGGTCGAAATTGATGATAACATGCCCTATGATGAACCTTGGGGCTGGATGCAGCCGACACGCCATGCATTGGGTGCGCTTTTGCTGGAACAGGGCAAGTTGGACGAGGCCGAAGCGGTCTATCGCGCCGACCTGGGACTAGACGCGACCTTAAGCCGAGCCTGCCAGCATCCCGGAAATGTCTGGAGCTTGCACGGCCTGCACGAGTGCCTAACGCGGCGCGACGAAACCACCGAAGCGATGCACATCAAACGTCAGCTCGAAAAGGCTGCTGCGCGCGCTGAAATGCCGATCAGGGCCTCTTGTTACTGCCGCCAACAGCGCCTTGCTGCTCAATAAATACGGTGCGATTTGCCTGTCCAAATATGCTAGGTGAACTATCGTTTGTTCACCGTTCTTTTTAATGCAAAAGGGCTGGCGGAAAATTCGGCCTTGAAGCACTTTGAAAAATGACTGGAAGACGCGAACCCAGTTGCAAAGGCAACATCCGTGATGTCCAGATGGGATTGCACCAAAAGACGATACGCTTCGCGTAACCGAAGCCGCATATAATGCCGCTTGGGAGACATGCCGATATACCGCCGGAACAGCCGTTCAAGTTGCCGTGTGGAAATTCCAAGTTCTTTTGCGAGCGTCGACGGGGAAACTGGATCAGCTATCGTATTTTCCATTTTCGAGATGGCCCTAGACACGATTGGCTGGAGGACCGTCATGCTGTTGGGTGCCCCAGTATCGACGGACTTTTGCAGTAGCCTGATAGGTGAATAACACATGCTTTCGGCAACACTGCTTGAGAAGTCCGTACCGTGTTGTTGCGCAACGAGATCTAGAAATAGATCGACACCCGACACGCCACCCGAGCTGGAGCAACGCAATCCTTCGGAGATGTGAGTTTGGCGGCTTAGGGTCACATCGGGGAAAATTTCGGCGAAACCGGTGCGATACCACGGGTGCACGGTCGCGGCGGTATCTTGTAGTAATCCAGCCCGCGCCATCAGAATTGATCCGGTGCCCAGCCCTGAAATCCGTGTGCGACCACGGACGAACCGTGACAGCCAAACTTTCAGCCGCCCAATATCCATGTCAAACGCACCTTCGCCCGACACGATGACAAGCTCTGGCGGGTTATTGAGTTGCCGGATGTCATTGTCGACACCCACCTTTAACCCGACGCTTGATCGCACAAACCCATCTGACAACCCGCATGTTGTCCAATCATAAAGTCGCGACTCAGCGACCATATTTGCGGTCTGAAGCGTTTCCACAGCAGAAATGAATGACAAATGTGAGAAGCCATCCAAAAGGATGAAGACAAACATATAGGGTTTCTCATCGGCTCCGCGGGCGTCAGTTCTGCCTGCGATCTTCTCAAATCGGGGTGCTTGCATCGCAGTGTTCACGTCCGAAACTTAGGTGGGCAGATGGATTTTATGTGCTTGGCGCAATTTTGCATCCAGATCAGGCGAAAAGCGGGCTGCAGAACGCTCCGAGAGGATCGCCTCTTTGCGCTTGGTTGCTTTCACCAGCAGGTTTGGCTTTTCCATTTCGACCCATTCCTTGGGGGATGTGCGGTCGCCCAGCGCTGGATATACATAATCCGATTGCATCCGGTTTAAGGTTTGATCCGTACCAAGATAGTGACCCGGGCCGCCCATACAAACCTGTGCCATTTGATCCAAGGCAAGGGTTTCGTCGTTGACCTCGATACCACGGACGCAGCGCAACGCTTGACCGATGATGTCATCGCTCAAGATCAGACTTTCGAGGCAAAACCCAAGCAGAGACGCGTGCATGCCTGCGGCTTCGTACACCATATTCAGGCCCGAAAGCCCCGCCATGACGTTTGAACACATCTGTTCCGCTCCCGCCTGCATATCAGGCATTTTGGAATCTGATGCGCCACCCACAGCGCCCCCTGGAAGGCCGTAGAATTTGTGCATTTGCGCGCAACCTGCCGAAAGAAGCGCCTGTTCGCCGGACCCCACAGACATCGCGCCAGTCCGCAAATCAAGTCCAAAAGGCCACGTGCCAAAGATCGCCGGATGACCCGGTGCAATAGCGTTGACATAAACCAGTCCAGCAAGACATTCCGCAACGGCTTGGGTGATTGCACCCGCGATCGTTGACGGCGCAGTCGCGCCCGCCATGCCCGCTGACAGCAACAAAACAGGCATACCACCGCGAATGCAGGCCTCCATTACTTCGCAGCTTTCTGTCGCAAATTTCATCGGCGGCACAACAAAGCAGTTCGAATTCGACACGAAGGGACGTTCGCGGTACTTAGCCTCGCCACCAGCAATCTCGTAAAGCATCTCAAACGCCCCGGGCATGAAGCTCGGGTCAGTGAAAGATGTGCCGATGTGTTTGGTCGTGCCCGACGTGCAAGCGTAGATCGTATTCAGATCCATCTCGTAATTGTCGGTGATGTCGCGGCAAACCATCGGGCGCTGCAGGAAATGCACGTTATCAAGCTTATCCACAATGCGCGCCGCGTCGTGCAAATCTTGGACGGTACATTCGCGGTATTCGTTACCATGCACATCGACAATGTGTACGGCGGCGCCAGCGGTGCCATAGTGAACACGGTTGCCAGAAAGCGTGAGGTCGTTTTTGCCGTCACGGCTGAAAAGCGTAATTTCGCGGCGCGCCTTGGAGAGCATGTCTTCAACAAGGGCGCGCGGGAACCGGATGCGGCCGTCGTCACCTTGGATCGCGCCCGCCTTGGTCAGGATTTCGACCCCAGATGGGGGAGCATCAGCAAGGCCAATAGTTTCAAGCGCATCAAGTGCGGCAGTGTGAATTTTCTGAACATCGGCATCGGAAAGTGGTTTGTATTTCCCGCCTTCCATGCCCGCGCGGATTGGGCGGACATCATCTGCGAGAGGGGCTGCGCGAAGAGCTTGACGGGCGGTGCGACCGCCAGAACGGCGAGGACTGATTGAAGACATTTTGAGACTGACTTTCGTTGGATGGACGTTGAAGGTTTCTGCGGGGTTAGCCCCGTGGAGACCCGCGCGCCGCACGTCCTCGTAGCGCGCCAATTGTGCGCGATATCAAGGCCATCTTCCAATCATGATCAGTCATCAAATTCCCGCGTTATTATATTTGAGTGTCTTGAGATTGTGGCAGTTTTATTCATCCGGCAGGTCTATTTGCGGCGGGAACGTCGCTTTCGGAACGTGAATTCAGGAATAATTGGTGGTTTAAGGGTGTGACTCCATCATAATTTGTTAGATATGCGCGACGCCACTCCGCGACATCTTCGGTACGCTTTCGCGCCTACCAGACGTCGCCAGCAACGTAGAACAGCCTTTTTTCGTCTGGATCGAGAATCATCAGACCCGTAGTTTGCATATCATATGCGAGCATGGCACCTGGCCGATTAAGGGCCTCGAAAAGCAGAGCGCCGATCTCAGTTCCTTGAAAGCAAGAAACGGCAAGAGCCCCTGCAGCGAGCGCTTGTTTGCCAAAAGTACCCTGCCCCGACAGCAGCAATGCATCAGTTAGCTGAGCAGGGGTCATCCCATCGATTTGGATCGCGGCCACCCCATCAGCGCGGAACGCATCCTTTGCCTCTTCAAGATTGGTTTGAACTGCGATGTTGGCGCGCGGCTGGGCAAGCGTCACGTGGATCATTGCCCCCGTACAGCGCGACCGCGATTCGAAATAGGCGGTCTGCCCTAAGAAAAACCACTGCCCAAGTTTGGTGCGGAGCGCGGATTCGGAGTCCCGCTCGCACGCGGCGAGAAATACAAGCGCGAGCACTGCAAGACCAATATTCGCCAATACCCGTCGGGCTTTTGCGCACATCATCGCAGCGCGACCCACCAAGAACGAAATACGTCGTTTATCTAATACTGCCATTGGCAACTCCGGCGGTTCATTCATAGAATTCTCCGAATATCGCTGTTTTAGCTAAAGACCATGTTAACGCAGTTTCGAGCCCCTATTTACGACACAAGGCGTCGAATTTCCAAGCAGCTGGCGATCTCTTGATTGGTCCCATTATAATGCTGGCAGTCTCGGAATATCCGCCGCAATGAGTATGGCGAAGAAGGCGGCGACAAGCATCGGTCCGACAAACCAGCGTAGTCCTTTCTGTTCAGCCCGCGCCCATTGAACGTAGAAAGCCGTTGCACTTATTGCCATTGCAACTTCGATTGCGAACACGCTGTATTCAAAGTTCCACAGTCCAAAACCAAGCAGTGGAAGGCCGCCAAAGTTTCCGGGCAGGATCGCCATGTCCTGATGATGTACAAACAGATCAATGATCCAATGTGAAAAGCTTAGCGCAGCCAGGATCAATCCGCCGTTGCTGTCTCGCCAGAACTTATTTCCGATCCAATATGCGAGCGCGGCGATGACCGCCGCACCAACCAACGAATGCGTATAAAGGGCATCAAGCGTATCGTGACCATAGGCCCCCGGTTCATAGCCTTCGATCCCAAGTGCGACCAAAGGCATAAACAACAAGTCCATAAACTGCGGAGCCAAGAGCAAAATCCAAATCGGCAAAGTGGGCGCAATTTTCTTCGTGGCGACCCCGAGGGCAAAGTGACCAATAAACATCCGACGTACTCCGTTCATAAGAAAGACTGATTTTGACTAAGGTATAGGGTATAGCTTAATGTGTCGAAATCCGCCATTTATTGACCCTCGGTATAATAAATTTTATACCCCACTTAATGACAATACAGTGGACCCTTATCCGAACGTTTGACGCAGTTGCGAAAACTGGAAGCCTTTCTGGGGCGTCACGCCAGCTTGGGCTTACCCAACCCGCGGTCAGTCGGCACATTGATTTGCTGGAACAACAGCTTCGCATTCAATTATTCCTGCGCAGCCATGAAGGTATGCGGTTGACCGCAAAAGGTGCCGATTTGGTCGCCGTGGCCCGCGATATGACGTCGTCGGCGACCAGTTTCGCGCGCATTGCCACGGGACTTGAAGAGGAAATCGGGGGCACCGTTCGTATATCTGCCAACGATGTTATGGGCATTTCGATTCTTCCGGAGTTGCTTGCTGATTTTCAACAGCTTCATCCAAATATTGAACTTGAACTGAGCATCACCAATACGGCGTCAAACCTGTTACAGCGCGACGCCGACGTGGCCGTCCGCATGTTTCGGCCGGTCCAAAATGACCTTGTCGCAAAAAAGGTTGCGGACTTGCCTTTGGGTTTTTACGCGCATCGCCGTTATCTGTCGACGCATGGACAGCCCAGATCGGTCGCCGATCTTCTTGACCACCGGATGATCGGATTTGACCGTGAAACGTCGATGCTGGCGGCTGCAAAGGAACACGGTCTTAATTTGACCGCTTCCAACTTTTCCTTTCGGAGCGACAATATTCTTGCACATATTCAAGCAATACGCGCAGGGATTGGTATCGGTGTTGGACACAAGGGCATGGCGGCGCACTGGCCGGAGGTTGAGCCGGTTCTGGAGGAATTTGCGCTGCCGTCATTGGAGCTTTGGATTGTTTGCCATTCTGACGTGCATCACAACCAACGGATCAGGCATACAATGGACTTCCTGTGCGAACAGCTGCGGTCGCCCTACGCCAGTTATCGTGGCTAACGGTACGCAGTTTTGCTCAAACGGGCTTATCTAAGTCCATCATCAAACTACTCTCTGCTCGTCAGCTTTTTCTTCGTTTTGCCATGACCTGTTCCCAGCCTTTGATCAGGACCGCGCGGCGTGCTGGGTATTTTCCTTCAAGCACGTCCAATTGCCGCACGCGATCCGTCCTAAAATGCCTATAGTCCTGCCGCGTTTCACACCAGGCAACAATGTATCGGTCCGTGTTCAGGTAGGCGATTAACATCGGCCAAACGACGCGCGTGGTTATCTCGTCATTTTGATCTTGGTAGGTGAGACGCAATTTGGATCGCTCTCGAATTGCGCGTCGCAGAACGGCACCGTCAAACTGCTCACCGACTTTAGTGTGCGTCGAAATTGTTCTGGAACTCGCGTCCATAACTATCGGTCGCAGCTCGTGTGGTATCGCTTCCGATAGCTTGGAAACCAAATCTCGGGCGGCACGGGCAAGCGATAGGTCAGCTTGGGACGCAACCCAAGCGGCGCCGAGGGCCGCTGCCTCCAATTCATCCGCCGTCAGCATCAAAGGAGGCATGTCATAGCCTTCGCCAAGAACATAACCTGTCCCCGCCTCGCCAGTGATCGGAACCCGTTGCGCGGTGAGTTCCGCCATATCACGGTACAGGGTCCGAATTGATATCTCCAACTCATCGGCGAGGCTCCTCCCCGTCACAGGGGATCGATTTCCACGAAGAATTTGGATGATCTGAAAAAGACGTTCAGTGCGGCGCATTTTTACTCCTACTGCCACACTGCTGCCATAACGGTGTCAGCAGCGCAATCTTATCAAGGCCTGAACGCCAATCAATTGCAGCGAAAATCCAGTCAAGAAAGTTATCTCAAATGATCCACCATCAACGCACCCTCGTGATCGACGCCAGCCCTAAAGCCGTTTGGGGCGTTCTTGGTCGGTTTATGCATATTGATGAATTTGCGCCGTTTGTGGAAACGGTTGAGGCTCTTACATCGGGCGACGATCAAGTTGGCTCCAAGCGCCGTTGCCATTTCACTGATGGCAGCGCGATGGTCGAAGAAGTGACCGAATGGGAGGCAAACCGCAGGTATCGCGTTCGCCTGTCGGAAACGGACCCTATGCCGCTGAAAGTCGCCTATGCTGAGCTGAGCATCAGACCACATGGTATCGGGCAAACGCACGTAGAATGGAGCATGGACTATCAAGTCAAATATGGTCCGTTCGGCTGGCTTTTGGGGCAGACTATGATGAAGATCATGATGGGTAAAATTCTGGTCGCGAATTTGAATGGGTTGGCTAAAAGAGTTAAGACAAACCAAACAGCCGGAATGCAATCAAGTTAACCAGATGCGGGCGTTCGCTTTGCCACGAATGCCCGCTTTGTCCGATTACATCTGCGAACTCACCATGAGATTTAGCTCCAAAAAGGCGTCCTCGCGAAGGCCGGCCAGTGCGGTAAATGCATCTCCAGCGATCATGTCGGTAATGCTTTTTTCATCTGGGTATTCAAGCAATGCCACCATTTTCGTTCCATTTCCCCCGACTATCTGATTGGTGACACGGTATCGACCGACGGGCTTGCCGCCAGCCGCCATCAACACTGGCATGACCTGAGATAGATAGGCTTGTACGGCTTCCATTTTTTCGGGGTTTGGAATCGATGTGATTATCAGAAATACGGGGGCATCAGTCATTTTTTCGTCCTTATGGGGTTAGCTATTTAGGGTGGTTGGAAATCAAATTCAGGGTCACTCGGTTTGGAACGCTCCGAGCAATTCTTTGCCATTTTTGTGCAGGCCTACGTGCCCGTCTGCGATGACTTCAAAGTCAAGTGATGCAAGCTTTGCGACGCTCGCGGGAACCTGTGCATAATCGTCATAAAGCGGTTTCGGCAGTTCGCTTACGTATCCGTCGCGACCAACGACCGTATCACCGACAAAAAGCACATCGTTCCAAATATATGCAGCACTGCCATTGGTATGACCGGGCACATGGATGGCCGTAATCGTTTCGCCGTCGATCTCGATGATCTCACCGTCGATGAATTCACGAAGCACGGGCGGTGTATAGTCCGGTTCTCCCATCAATGGCTTGGACATACGTGCCATCCAACCACCAGCTGCCTCTGTTCCCGACACGAGTCCGCTCTCGCCCGGCCCTGCGATGATTTCGGTTGTGGGATAATTGCGAGCGCCAGCTGTGTGGTCAAAATGTCCGTGTGTAAGCAAAATTGCGTGGACTGTTCGATCACCGATTTCAGCCTGCAGATTTTGAGAATCTGCTGATCCGCCCGCATCGATCAATACCACGCCAGTTGTCGTTGGAATTATCCAAGCGATTGAACCAGTCTCGACGACACCAACCACACCGCTGTCTGCGATCCGGTCCGCTTGCGGCGTTGGAATGCGCGACACGATAGGCCACATAAAAATTGATAGGCCTGCAACACCAGCCAACCCAATGCCAAGCAACCTTTTTGTTTTTCTGCGCATCGTTAATTCCTATTAATATGAGCGAAACAGGTAGGTTCCCGCGCCATCAATAGATTTTATAACATCCGTTACATAATTATGCAACTGACACGTCGATTAGATTTGTCGCCATTCTTGTAAGGTCATCCGAAGTGCAGCGTAGGCATCGCGCAGTTCTTGCGTCATGCCATTTGTGCGGGAAAGATTTTGCACACCGTTCAGCATAAGGCGAAACGCCAAAACCCGACGCTCTATACTATCAAGTGGAATTTCGCCCAAATCTGCGGCGCGCGAAAAAGCATCACGAATTGCACCGGACTGCCGCCCAGTAAATTCATCGCAAATCGCAAGAATGTCGGCTTCAGATGTCCCGAACTCACCGCGGGTATTGAGCACGAGGCACCCAAGCGGTCGCTCCGGAGCCTCAATGGCGATCCAAAGCTGATCCAGCATGACCTCCAGATCGTCGATCCCTGCGGTGCCATTTGCCAAGTCAACAAAAAGATAGCTGAGCGTCATATCAATGTACCGTTTTAGCGCCGCCAAGAAGAGGTCGCGCTTTGAGCCAAAGCCATTGTAAAGGCTTGGCGCGGTTAAACCTGTTGCTTGCTGTAACAATCTGGAACTGGTTCCGCTGTACCCATGTTCGTAGAAAAGCTGCATGGCAGTCGCAAGAATGGCCTGCGCGTCATAGCCTCTGGGCCGACCGGGAGTTGGCTTAACCGTAACGTTCAATCTGGTATCTCCGATGCATGTGCAGTGCCCATGAGACCACAAAGCTGTCGCAACTTCAAACCAAGGCCTCGGTTCTGGGTAACTTACGTCGCCCCATAGGCTGATCAAACGCCTTGTGTTGAGTGTGACAGAATGCACGAACGGCAGGAAAGATCGGCAGCTTCTTTTGAGCTTCCCAACACAAATGCTGCGCCGTTGCGTTTTGTGGAATTCTGGCAGCTTGCAACGCGGCTCGGATTTGTCGATAAGGAACCGTCATATACCGGAGCTTCACCGATGCGCGCACGAATCTACAAGCCAGCCAAAACCGCCATGTCGTCAGGCACCGCCAAGACGAACGTCTGGGTATTGGAGCATGTAGCTGAACAGGCGCGCAGTGTGGATCCTTTGATGGGCTGGACATCGTCCGACGATACGCAAGCCCAAGTCAAGCTGACGTTTGACACCAAGGAAGCCGCATTAGACTATGCTGCCGCCAAGGGCATTCAGGCATCTGTGCAAGAACCAAAGGCCCGCAAACTAAACATTCGCGCAAACGGATATGCCGAAAATTTCGCGACCAATCGTCGGGGTGCTTGGACACACTAAGTCAAGGCCCGCGGTTCATCCGGTTGGGGCAGGACTGGCCCCTCACGTTCAATTTCGACGTTGCTTTTAGAGTAATGAAATTGAGGACATATCCTAGACGCATACCTTCTTGACTTGCTTGATCCGACTGACTTAGACGGTGGCTATAACGCGCGGGCCGTTAGCTCAGCTGGATAGAGCAAGAAGTTTCTAACTTCTAGGCCGGGGGTTCGAGTCCTCCACGGCTCGCCAAAATTCGTTATTTTGTCGTCCGACATCCAAACACCGACTTTCCGACAAAAGTTGGTTTTTAGATTGCCGCCATTGAACACCTAAAAGCCTTTTCAACTCGGCAATCTCTAAATCTAAAGGCTGCCATTGGCGCTAAAAGCGCAAAATTTGGACCATATAGCTGCAAATAGGTGTCAATATCTTCATTTTTGCAAATCAAGTGGTTTTCAGCAGAGGATTACGCCGCTGATCATTAGATGGCTTTGGCGGTCATGCAGAAATTTACCCGGTGTCGAGATAATTCACAACGTAACGGTCTGCGGCGAGCATCGCTTACGGGGTCCATTGGTCAACTCCGACCGCCCTGAATGGCTTTTGTGAGATCACAATAAGTAACGCGGTCGGCCCATAGCTGACTTTGGCGAGAGTGCTCAAATGCCGCGCCAGTAACCCGCATTGCGGACATTCGTGCAGGGCGCGGCATTTCAGCCGACTTGAACTCACAGTGTGCGGACAAAACGGACTTTAGTCTTCGCCAAATCAATGTCCGCATTCAATGATGCCAAGCAAGCCGGTTCAGGCGGAAGGGACACGTTCGCAGGGGGCGGCCATACAAAAAGCCCTGCTGTCTGACGTCAGCGCTTATGGGTCCAAATAGCGTTATTTGATAAGAGAGTGT
>CAJXTP010000061.1 GCA_913061335.1 uncultured Loktanella sp. | reverse complement strand
TCTCTATTCGTCGGCAGCGTCAGATGTGTATAAGAGACAGGGGCACAGGGTAGGGGTGGTATTGACGTGATCGAGGCTGATTTCCGAACAGAATTTGTACGCACACCCGGCGTGCTAAATCACAAACCAGCGCTAGTTTTAAACGCGGATTATAGGCCCTTGTCCTATTTTCCGTTGTCGCTGTGGCCTTGGCAAGATGCGGTAAAGGCGGCGTGGCTTGATCGGGTCGACATTGTGGCGCAATACGATGATGTGGTGCGCAGCCCGTCGACCACGATCCGCATACCAAGCGTCGTGGTGCTGAAAGATTATGTAAAACCTCAAATGCGCGTGGCCTTCACGCGCTTTAATTTATTTCTGCGCGATGAATTTTGCTGCCAGTATTGTGGTGCCAAAGGCGATTTGACGTTTGACCATGTTATCCCACGTGCGTCAGGCGGCGTGACCAGCTGGCAAAACGTTGTTGCAGCTTGCAGCCCTTGTAACTTGCGCAAAGGATCAAAGTCCTTACGGCAAGCAGGGCTGTTTTTGCGCCAACCTCCACGTCAGCCAGAGGCGTCGGCGTTGCATAATGTCGGGCGCAAGTTCCCGCCTAACCATCTGCACGTAAGCTGGATGGATTTTCTTTATTGGGATGCCGAGTTAGAAGCTTAGTACGGTGCAACTGGTCGGGATGAGTGCATGCAAAACCATCCTTGACGCCGCGCATAAATAGGTGATTTCTGGTGCCTGACAGTACCCAATTTTGAAGGTCGTTCAGCCCCGATGTCAGACCGTCCAAATATAGTCGTTATTCTGGCCGACCACGTCGCGTTTTCTGGTCATTATGGGAATGACCGTTTTCCTTATCTTTGGCCGCATCTGGAACAGATTGCCGCGCAAGGGGCTTGGTTCGATCGTGCCTATGCAATTACGCCTGTTTGCACGCCGTCGCGCGCCAGTTTTCTGACAGGCAAGCGTCCCGACAAGCACGGGATGCGGTGGAATTCCGAATATCCAATTCCGTATAACCGGCAAGAATTCCGTGAAGACGAGGTTCTTTATGGGCAGCATCTGGCGCGCGCAGGTTATGACAATCACTACTTTGGAAAATGGCACTGCGGGGTTGATAAAACCGCCGCCGATTACGGACTAAAGGGCTGGAGCCTGCCTGAATACGGCAACCTTTACGCTTGCGATGCCTACAAAGACTATCTGTTGCGCATTGGCGAAGATCATCCAAAATGCAAAATCGAACATCATCTTTTGCAGCCGGAACTTGGCGGGACTGAGGTGTTAATGGACCCCGCCGAGCCATGGGATTACATGGATGGGGCCGGAGTCCTGCTTGGGTCTCCAGAGGTGAATGAACAGTTTTTTGTAGCAAACCTTGCCTGTGATAGGCTCAGAACATTGCAAGGCCAAGAACAGCCATTTTCGATGGTCATCAGTATGTGGGGCCCGCATCATCCGTATTATCCGAGTGCGGCTTATGCCGATCTTATAGATCCTGCAGATATCCCGAAATACCCAAGCTTTGATGAAGATCTTGCGGGCAAGCCATGGCGATATCGCGTGCAACGTGATTTGCGCTGTCAGCATCGCGCGTTCGAACGTTGGCCGGATTGGAAGACATGGCAGACCGTGCTGGCGCGCTGTTACGCATCAGGACTGCAAACTGACGCCGCAATTGGCCGGATTGCGGCCTGCCTAGATGACACTGGCCTAGCGGAAAACACGATCTTTATTGTGACGGCTGATCATGGCGATGGGATAGCTGCCCACGGGGCAGGCTGGGACAAATATTCGTCGTTCACTGAAGAAGTCGGTCGGATTCCATTGGTTGTGCGTTACCCTGCCAAAATTCCGGCAGGCACCAAGGTTGAAACACCCGTTAGCTTGCTTGACGTGACCGCGACCATGCTGGATGTGGCGGGCGTAAAAGATGACCCGCATCCTTTGCCTATGGACGGGACCAGCTTGATGGACATTGTTGATCAAAGCCATGAGCGCGACAGCCTTATCTGTGATCATTTCGGCCATTCCGGCGATATCAGCTTTCAAAAAATCCTGTATCAGGATGGGTGGAAATATGTTTCGGTTTGGGGCGATGACGACGAACTGTATTGTCTGGATGATGATCCCTACGAGCTAGACAATCGGCTGAACGACCCTCAAACACTTGCGCGGCAACGGACTATGCGTGACAAAATAATTGACCACATGACCGAACGGCGTAAACAGCGAAGCGCATGGCATCCAGCAGAGTTTTGGGAGGACGGCATTGTTTTCTCATCACCAGAATGGCCGCGCGAAGAAACGTTGCATTTGTATAAACTACGCACGCAGCAAGGTTATTCGGTTTGAAAACTGTAGCGGCGACATAAGATTGCCAATCAAAATGACCATCGTGCTAGACTTTCAAGGAACCGCGGCGTAATCAGTCCTCGTTAGCGCTAACAATAATTCGGAGCATGTAATGGCCTCTCGCGTAATTCCTGTTGAGACTTTTGATCTTGTCATTTTTGGTGGCACGGGAGATCTCGCGCGGCGCAAAATTCTGCCCGGTCTATTCCGTAGGTTTCTGTCGGGGCAAATGCCTGCTGACGCGCGGATCATAGGTGCGGCGCGGTCTGATCTGGATCAGGCTGGATATCGCCAGATGATTAAGGACGCGATTCTAGAATTTGGCGGAGCCGAAAAAGAAGACGCAGTTTGCCTCGCTAAGTTCTTGGAACAATTGAATTATACACCAATTGATGCCAAGGGTGAAGCGGGCTGGAAAGCCCTTGCTGGGATGGTGCGTCGCGACGTTGTTCAGGCGTTCTATTTCTCAGTTGCGCCAAGCCTTTTTGGCGATCTCGCAGCGCGTTTGCACAGCCATAATATAGCAACGGAAACGAGCCGCATTGTTGTCGAAAAACCGTTTGGTCGGGATTTGGAAACGGCCAAGGCGCTGAACAAGTCTTTGGCCGATCATTTTGACGAAAGTCAGATCTACCGTATTGATCATTATCTTGGAAAAGAGACTGTTCAGAATTTGATGGCTGTGCGGTTTGGGAATGTTTTGTTTGAGCCGCTTTGGAACAATCATTATGTTGATCATATTCAAATTACGGTGGCTGAAACTGTGGGTGTCGGCGGGCGCGGTGCGTATTATGATCGCTCTGGTGCGATGCGCGATATGGTGCAGAACCACTTGATGCAATTGCTGTGTTTGATCGCAATGGAGCCGCCAAGCCAGTTTGGTGCCGATGAGGTCCGCGACGAAAAGTTGAAGGTTATTCGCGCCCTGCAAAACGTCGAGTCGCATCACATTGTGCGCGGCCAGTACGATGCGGGCAAAGACGGCGACGGATACCGACACGACGCCGAAAATCCGCGTAGTTTCACCGAAAGTTTTATCGCGATGCGGTGTCACATCAACAATTGGCGATGGGCTGGCGTGCCATTTTATCTGCGCACAGGCAAACGGATGAAATCGCGTGTATCTGAAATTGCTGTTGTGTTCAAAGACTTAGGACATTCCATTTTTGAAGGCGACGAAAAACGGCACCGCAATATCCTTGCGATCCGGCTACAGCCAAACGAAGGTATGGACCTGCAAGTCACGATCAAAGAACCCGGCCCAGGAGGCATGCGTTTAATTGATGTGCCGCTGGATATGACGTTTGCAGAGGCGTTAGGCGACGATGCTGAGGATGTCACAGATGCCTACGAGCGGCTGATCATGGACGTCATTCGCGGCAACCAAACATTGTTTATGCGCGGTGATGAAGTCGAGGCGGCGTGGGCGTGGACTGATCCGTTGATCCAAGGCTGGGAGGCGCGCAACGACGTGCCCAAAACATATGAAGCAGGATCTACCGGACCCGAAGACGCGCAGATGTTGTTGCACCGTGACGGGCGCCGTTGGCGTGACCTGAAGGTCTAAAACGGCTATATGTTTCGTATAAGTTTCGCATAAGTTTTACATAAGTCACTTTTTGAAGGACCTAGGACTATGGATTTCAAAGAATACCCTGACGCCGAGATGATGATGATTGACCTTGCCAATCAATTGGCAGGTGATTTGGAAAACGCGTTGCTGACCCATGACCGTGTGTCGTTTGCCGTACCCGGCGGCACGACGCCGGGACCTGTGTTTGACACGCTGAGCGCGGTTGATCTGGGTTGGGACCGGATTGATGTGATGCTGACCGATGAACGCTGGGTCCCTGAAACCTCGGATCGCTCGAACACCCGTTTGCTGCGTGAACGTTTGCTGGTCGACAAAGCGGCGGCTGCGACGCTGATCCCGCTTTACGGTGATGCGCCGACGCCCGAGGATAAATTGCCATCATTGTCTGCGGCGATTGACCCGATGTTGCCGATTTCGGTCGTGTTGCTGGGCATGGGCGCGGATATGCACACGGCCAGTATATTCCCTGAGGCCGATCAGTTGGATGCTGCGTTAAACGGCAGTGATAACTTAGTGGCGATGCGTGCCCCCGGTGCGCTGGAGCCGAGGATTACGTTGTCGGCCAAAGTCCTGAAGGGCGCGATGTGTCGTCATATCGTCATTATCGGCGATGAGAAACGCGCCGCGTTGGATAAGGCCCGCCATTTGAAGCCGCATGAGGCCCCTGTGGCCGCCGTGCTATCTGGATCAACCGTGCATTGGGCAAGGACCTAAACCATGTGGACTACACTTAAGGCGCATCACGCCGCCGTTTCGGACCGTCGGTTTGAGATGATGTTAGATGGCGCTCGCGCTGCCGATTTTTCCGCCATGGCGGGTGATATGCGTCTGGATTATGCCAAGACGAATATTGATGCGGATGGCCGTGCGCTGCTGCTTGACCTGCTCGACAAAACTGGCGTTGCCGCCAAGCGCGACGCGATGTTCACTGGTGCCCCGATCAACGAAACCGAAGGCCGCGCGGTGTTGCATACAGCGTTGCGTAATCTTGACGGTGGACCGGTTCACGTGGACGGCGCGGATGTGATGCCAGATGTGTTGGCGACGCTTGCCCGCATGGGTGATTTCGCCGAAAGCCTGCGGTCGGGCGCTTATGCCGGGCAGGGTGGCCGCATCACGGATGTCGTGAATATCGGGATTGGCGGATCTGACCTTGGCCCCGCTATGGGCGTGCTGGCGATGGCCCCATATCATGACGGGCCGCGTTGCCATTTTGTATCGAACGTTGATCCTGCGGATGTTGCCCAAGTGTTGCGGTCTTGTGATCCAACGACAACCTTGGTGATTGTCGCGTCCAAGACGTTTACCACGATTGAAACCATGACAAATGCCCGCACTGCGCGTGCTTGGATGTCGCAAAAGGTGACGGATGTTGGCGCGCAGTTTGTGGCGCTGTCGACGGCTGCTGATAAGACCGCCGAGTTTGGCATTGATCCGTCGCGCGTGTTTGGTTTTGAGGACTGGGTCGGTGGGCGTTATTCCATGTGGGGGCCGATTGGCCTGTCGCTGATGGTCGCCATTGGTCGCGATGCATTTCACGCGTTTCTACGTGGTGCGCAGGCGATGGATGTGCATTTTCGCAATGCAGAATGGTCTGAAAACCTGCCTGCTCTGCTTGCGGTGGTTGGTATTTGGCACAACCAAATTTGTGGTTATGCGACCCGTGCTGTTTTGCCTTATGATAACAATCTCAGTCGCTTACCGGCCTATCTTCAACAACTTGAGATGGAAAGTAACGGCAAGGGTGTCAGCATGGATGGTGCTGATTTACAGGTGTCGTCGGGCCCTGTTGTTTGGGGTGAACCCGGCACAAATGGCCAGCACGCGTTTTACCAGTTGATCCATCAAGGCACCCGTGTGGTTCCGTGTGAATTTTTGGTTGCGGCCCGTGGTCATGAGGATGCGTTGCATCACCAACATCAGTTGCTTGTTGCCAATTGTTTGGCTCAATCGCAGGCGCTGATGAAGGGCCGTGATTTGGCTGAGGCACGCTCAAAGGTTGCTGATAAGTTTGAAGGCGACGAATTGGACCGTCAAGCCCGCCACCGTGTGTTTCCCGGAAACCGTCCGTCGGTTACGCTTGCTTATCCGCAGCTGACCCCGTTTGTGTTGGGTCAATTGATTGCGCTTTATGAACATCGCGTGTTTGTTGAGGGCGTTGTTTTGGGCTTAAATTCATATGACCAATGGGGCGTTGAGTTGGGCAAAGAATTGGCCACGGCGCTGCAGCCTGTTGTCGAAGGTACGCAGTCGGCCGCTGGCAAGGATGGATCGACAGTAGGGTTGGTTGATTTTTTGCAGGCTCACGGGGTCTAAAGTGCTGCGGCAGTAAGCCGTTGCTTCCGGATGTATTTGGAGCGGGTAACGAGAATCGAACTCGTAACTGAAGCTTGGGAAGCTTTCGTGATACCTTTTCACCATACCCGCGATGACGTATTAATTACTGCTGCACGCGGTATTGGTCAAGCGATCATAGGCCCATTTTGCGACGTAATGCCATTTGAATTGGCGCCTCAATAAACCGGTTGAGGACTGCCGACAGGCCCAAGCTGAGCAATAGTGCAACGGCGAAGATGCCCCAGACGTGCCAGACAGTTGCGTGCGCTAATGCATCGGGTTGCGTGCTGCGGAACGCGATGACGGCGCCGACGAGGATAAGCGGCATGTGAAACAGGTAGATGCCCATAATGTTACGTGAAATCATTGCCCAAGGGCCATGGATCACAGGGTTTGTGCCGTGGCTGGCAATGACGATCAAACAGGCGGCGACGGCGAATGCAGCGCCGTTGAGCGTCCAGTAAGTGACCCAAAATTGCGGCGATGTGGCGGCGTATATCCATGACTGAGGGTCGTGAATTGGTAGGAATAACGCCAAATACACCAAGATTGCAGCGCAGATATATAGAGACAGTCGTTGCGGTGCCGATGCAACCATCCGGTCAATTTTGCTCGAGGAATTGGTCGTGAAAATGGCCAATGCGATGCCAAGCAGGAATGGTGTTAGGCGGAACCACGGTTTGAAATATAAGTCTTCTGCAAGGGGCAGGACGCCGTCGCGGTCCAACAGATGTGTGAATAAAACGACGGCTTGATCTGGTTGTGCCGCCAGTGCCACAAACCTGACTGCGAGACTTATGACGATAGCGATGCATAACCAGAGCAGTGGTCGCCCAAGGCGCATCAAGCCCCAGATGATCGCGGGCAAGCAGATATAGACCAGCATCATGAGTTCCATTGACCAGCCAACGGGCACGATAGCTTTTCCTGTGAACAGGAACTGAACAAAGGTTGCGGCCAAGAAAACGTCAATGAGCGTGTCTTTTTGCGCGATCGCAAAGATGATGATCGCGACGTAATACAGGGGGATAATGCGTGACACGCGGCGGATGTAATATGCACGTATGTTTATGGTGCCAGTTTGGCCCCAATTCTGTATCAATCCGAGGCTGAGTAGGTAAGCCGAAACCATAAAAATTACATCAACACCAAAGGGTTGCCACGTGAAGTTCATCCAGAATGGATAGCGTGACAGCACCGCTGGTAAGTCCTGTTCGGGAACAAAACGAATGATCCCATGCAGCACATGGAATAGCACAACATGTACAATCGCGACGCTGCGCATCAGATCAAGGGTTTGATTGCGCAGCGTCGTCATTTGTTTTTACTCAGCACTTGGTTTGCGCCGACGTCTACGCCCTTCGCCGCCACCACCACCGCCCGTGTTGTGGTTCACGTCAGGCAGGGTCACGATTGACTTGAGGATCGGGAAGGGTTCGACCGCGTTCGGGATCGCCGAGGCGTTTACAAAGTGTTCTTGGAACCGTGGCTCGAGCGCTGTTTCGATCTTGTGGATGTCATGCACTGTCGCCTCGATCTCGGTGCGCGCATCGCGGTTTAGCAAGGCGATCCGTGCGCCTGTGCCAGCCGCGTTGCCTGCCGATGTCACCCTATCAAGCGGCGCATCTGGGATCATGCCGAGCACCATCGCGTGCTTGGGGCTGATGTGCGCCCCAAATGCGCCCGCAAGCACGACGCGGTCAACGCTGTCGACTTCGAACTTGTCCATAAGCAGACGTGCGCCGGAATAAAGCGCCGCCTTGGCCATTTGGATTTGCCGGATGTCGACGTTGGTCACCGTGATCTTTGGCCCGCCGTCTGCGGTGCCATCATACACGAGGTAGGAATTGGTGCGTCCTTCTGGGAAGCAGTTGGGCGACCCTGTTTGTTCAGCCGATCCGATTAAGCCCGGTGCATCGACGATGCCCGCCATGCGCATTTCCGCAACGATTTCGATGATGCCGGACCCGCAGATACCAGTGACGCCAGTGCGCGCAGTTTCTTTTGCAAAGCCGTCTTCGGTGTTCCAAAGATCGCAGCCAATCACCTTAAAGCGCGGCAGTTTTGTGATCGGGTCGATTTCGACACGCTCGATTGCGCCGGGTGCGGCCCGTTGACCGCTGCTGATTTGCGCGCCTTCAAATGCGGGACCGGTGGGTGATGAGCAGGCCAGTACTTTTTCTTTGTTTCCGAGCAAAATTTCAGCGTTGGTGCCGACGTCGACGATCAAAACGAGGTCTTCTGATTTGTCGGGGGCTTCGGATAAGGCAACGGCTGCTGCATCTGCGCCGACGTGCCCTGCGATGCATGGCAGCAGATAAACCCGCGCGGATGGGTGCAGGTTCAGGTCGAGTTCAATCGCCCGCAGTGATAGCGATTCTGAAGTCGCCAGTGCAAAGGGCGCTTGTCCCAGTTCGAACGGATCGATCCCGAGGAACAGGTGGTGCATCACTGGGTTACACACGAACACGGCGTCCACGATCAGGTTGCGGTCGATTTCGGCCTCTGACGCGATTTGCACGAAAAGCGCGTTCATGCCTTCGCGCACGGCGGTGGTCATCTCATCTGCGCCATTCGGGTTCATCATGCCGTAGCTGACGCGGCTCATCAGGTCTTCACCAAAGCGGATTTGCGGGTTCATAACGCCAGAGGATGCGACGACATCGCCTGTTTGCAGATCGCACAAGTGCGCCGCGATGGTGGTGGACCCAAGATCGACCGCAAGCCCGTAGATAGTGCCCTCATAGTACCCCGGCCATACCTGCATGATGCGCGGGCTGAAAGTGTCGTCGCCCAAGTGCACGGCACAGGTGACTTTCCAGCCGCCTTTGCGCAGGGCAGGTTGCAGGGATTTCAGCACGCCAAGGTCGGCTTCGAGTTCGGGCAGATCCCAATCCTTGCGCAAGGATTGGATTAGTCGTTCCAGATCGCCGGACGGTTCGTGCATGTCGGGTTCTTGGACTTCGACGTAATACAACCGCGTTGTCGGGTTCATTGTGATGTCGCGAGCCTCGGCGCGTTTGCGGACCACTTGTTTGTGGACTTGGCTTTCGGGTGGCACGTCGACGACGATGTCGTTTTGCACGGTGGCTTGGCAGCCTAAGCGCCGGCCCTTGGGCAGACCACGGATCGTGTCATAACGTTCTTCGACAGAGTTCCACGGGGAAAGTGCGTCTTCGTGTACCGTCACGCCGTGCTTGGAGAATTCGCCGTAGGACGGTGTGATCTGGCATTTCGAACAGATGCCGCGCCCGCCGCATACGCTGTCGAGGTCGACGCCTAACTGCCGTGCTGCTGTCAGGATCGGTGTGCCGACGGCAAAGTTGCCACGTTTGCCGGAGGGTGTGAAAATCACAAGTGGATCGTTGCTCATTTTAAGCCCTATCAATTGAGTTACCGCGACCTTACCGGATTGATCGCTGGGTGAAAGACTGAACCCGTCACAAGTACGCCTAACAACGGCATTTTGGGGCTAGTGTCGCGGGCATATCCATGCGAGATGACGTCGGCAACACGATCACACATCCCAAGGAGCCAGGTTGATGGAAATTCGCGAAGCACTTACTTTTGATGACGTCCTTTTGGTGCCTGCTGCATCGTCGGTATTGCCGTCGACTGCAGATACAAGCACCCATGTTACCAAGTCGATTGCCATGAACATTCCGCTGCTATCAAGCGCGATGGATACGGTGACCGAAGGCAAAATGGCGATTGCTATGGCCCAAGCGGGCGGCATCGGTGTTGTTCATAAGAATTTGGACATTGAGGCGCAGGCGTTGGAAATCCGGCAAGTCAAACGGTTTGTGTCTGGCACGGTTTATAACCCGATCACCTTGACCCCCGATCAAACGCTGGCCGACGCCAAGGTGTTGATGGAACGCTACCGTGTTACAGGTTTCCCAGTTGTGGGTGCTGAAGGCCTTGTGGTTGGGATTGTCACGAACCGCGACATGCGGTTTGCGAACGATGATGCGACGCCTGTGCACGTGATGCTGTCGACGAAAAACCTTGCGATGCTGCGTGAACCTGCCGATCTGGATGAGGCGCGTTCGTTGATGCAGGCCCGTCGGATTGAAAAGCTGCTGATCACTGATGGTGATGGCAAACTGACGGGATTGCTGACGCTGAAAGACAGCGAGCAGGCCGTTTTGAACCCAATGGCATGTATGGACGAGCTTGGTCGCTTGCGGGTTGCTGCGGCAACCGGCGTTGGTGACGCTGGCTTTGCGCGCACGGAGGCGCTCGTGGACGCGGGCGTTGATTTGATCGTTATTGATACAGCGCATGGCCATTCCGAAGGTGTTGCGCTGGCTGTTGAACGGGCCAAAAAACTGTCGAGCACATTGCAGATTGTGGCAGGCAACATTGCAACTGGCGCTGCTGCTAAGGCGCTGATTGCGGCTGGCGCTGACGCTGTGAAGGTTGGCATTGGACCAGGGTCGATTTGCACGACACGCATGGTTGCAGGTGTCGGTGTGCCACAGTTGACGGCCATCATGGACTGCGCCGCTGCGGCGGGTGACATCCCTGTTATCGCTGACGGCGGCATCAAGTTTTCTGGCGACTTTGCCAAGGCAATTGCAGCAGGCGCGTCCTGTGCGATGGTGGGGTCAATGATCGCGGGCACCGACGAAAGCCCAGGCGAAATGATCTTGTATCAGGGCCGGTCGTTCAAATCCTATCGCGGCATGGGTAGCCTTGGTGCAATGGCACGTGGGTCCGCGGATCGGTATTTTCAGAAAGATGCCGCAAGCGACAAGCTGGTGCCTGAAGGCATTGAGGGGCAGGTGCCTTATAAGGGATCTGCTGGCGCTGTGGTGCATCAGTTGGTTGGCGGATTGCGGGCGGCGATGGGCTATACTGGGAATGCGACGGTGCCAGATATGCGCAAAAATTGCAGCTTCGTGAAGATCACTGGTGCGGGCCTGAAGGAAAGCCATGTGCACGATGTTCAGATCACCCGCGAAAGTCCAAACTACAGGATTGGGTAACGTTATGAACATGTTGTGCCGCGTTATTAAGGTGACTAAATGACCCCTGCAGCAAGATTTGCAGCGGCGATTGACGTGCTTGATCGCGCCGCAGACGGCCAGCCGGCTGAAAAAGCCCTGACCGCATGGGGTAGATCAAATCGCTATGCCGGATCTAAGGATCGGGCAGCGGTGCGCGATCACGTTTATGATGTTTTACGGCAGAAACGATCAGTCGCATACCACGGTGGAGGGACAACTGGCCGCGCGTTGATCCTTGGCTTGTTGCGTTCGCAAGGCGTTGATCCCAAAGATTTTTTTGGCAGCGGCGGGTACGGTCCGGAGGCGCTTTTACCGGATGAAACAATGAATCCTTCAGGCGTGATGGATGACCCCGTTGCGTTGGATTTGCCCGACTGGCTATGGCCAATTTGGGTCGCTGATCTTGGTGACAAAGCCGTCGAATCCGCGCGATTTTTGCAGTCGCGCGCACCAATTTCACTGCGGGTTAATTTACGTCGCGGGGATGTTGCTACAGTGCAGACTGCTTTGGCGGCAGAAGGCATTGAAACGCAAGCAATTGATGCTGTTCCAACGGCTTTGTTGGTCACCCAAAACGCCCGCCGTGTGCGTCAATCACAGGCATTTACACAGGGTCTTATTGATCTGCAAGATGTGTCATCTCAGCAGGCGGTGGCAAATTTGACCATTCCAGCGGGAGCGCGCGTGTTGGACTATTGCGCCGGCGGCGGCGGCAAAGCATTGGCGCTTGCCGATATGCATGATGCAACCATAACTGCCCACGACATTGCACCTGAACGCACCGTTGATATAGCGCCGCGCGCGGATCGTGCAGGGGTCGCAATTGAGGTTGTTCGGACACAAGATTTGGGATCCAAATCGCCGTTTGATGTCGTGTTTTGTGACGCCCCATGTAGCGGAAGCGGAACATGGCGCCGCACCCCAGAAGCGAAGTGGTCAACCGATCAAGGTAAATTGACTAATTTCAACGGATTGCAAGGCGAAGTTATCAGTAACGCGTCACGTTATGTGGCCGGTGGCGGCATGCTGATTTATGCGACGTGTTCCGTCTTGCGGTCAGAGAACATCGACGTCGTAAATGCGTTTTTGACCAGTTGTCCTGAATGGACGTGCTTATCTGTATCGCAGCGGTTTCCTGATGCTACAGGTGACGGGTTTTTCTTTGCCGTTTTACAGAACGCTAAAGACAACCTATGATTGATATATGGATGTTAGTTGTTCGTTAGTTTTGGACGTGTTCACCCAAAATTAACTGGTTATGATCCATATTAAACGGCAGATCACGGGGAACGTAAAAGTGCAAAGTGCGGAAGATAGCGAGGGCAAGATCAACGCAAACGTGCCAGTCTGGCTGGTAGGCGCGATAGTGTTCGTGGTGGCTTGCGTTTGTGTCGCAGGTTTTATTTGGTCTTCGACCGCTCTTTTGCAAGGGCTGTTTGTTTCTGGCGGCGTGGCCGTCGTTTGTTTTGCTGTAGGTCTTGTTTGGTTGGGGGGCACCGAAAATAGTCACGTTGAATTGACCCGCGCCGCGATGAAAAAAGTTGTTGAGCACGATCCCGACCACGCATTCCTGACAGACGCTGATGGAAACATTATTGCGTGGAATATACATGCATCGGACAAATTTGGGGATGTAGAAGGGAAGAGCATCGGCGGTTTGTTCACCTCAATTCTTGTAAATCCCGATGCTGTGTTGTTCCGGCTTTTGGAAGATGCCGACACCGTTGGTTTTGGCAAAGAGAATATTGTGACACGCGGTGGTCACTATCGGTTGATTTTAACCAAAGTGGGCGAGGACACTTATCTTTGGCGACTAGAGGAAACAGGGAAGGCCAAAAAGCCCGGTTTGCGTGATAGCGATTCTTTATCAATCCCACTGCTTACAATTGGGTCACGGGGCGCCGTGTTATTTGTGAACGAAGCCTGTCGGACATTTCTGGGGTATCGTCCGAAATCCATAGATGACGTGTTTGGAGAGCCGCCCTTACGAAGCGGGCAGACGCGTACCGTGACTGCATCGTCGGGAGACATAAATGTGACGGCGGCAGTCGTCGATGGCGTTACGGGGCGTAAAGAGGTGTATTTAATCCCAAGTGACGCCGACATTGGACTGCGCGAACTGCCTACCGAATGGGACGCGATTGAAGACCTTCCGGTCCCCTTACTCAAAATTTCGTCTGACGGAGCCGTTCTTGCGTCAAATCGTGAAGCGCGCAGTTTGTTAGGGATTGAGACGACGGACGGCAAACGTGTCGGCGATATGCTTGATGGATTGGGACGACCGATTGCGGACTGGCTGCGCGAAGCGATTGATGGGCGCGGCGGCTATGTTTCGCAATTTCTGCGGGGGCGCGGTGATCATCACGATACGTTTGTTCAGGTGACGCTAAATACGGCAGGCGGATCAAGTGATCCACATT
>CAJXTP010000060.1 GCA_913061335.1 uncultured Loktanella sp. | reverse complement strand
GGGGGGGGGGGGGGGGGGGAGCCATATCGAAGACCCAATCAACGTCGCCGATGTGGCCGACGCGGTTGGTGTTTCTGTGCGTCAGGTCGAGCGGATGTTCAAGAAAACCACTGGCAAAAGTCCGCTGCATTACTACCGCGCGATGCGAATGAAAGCGGCGCGCCAATTGGTCTTGTATTCCAAGGACACAATGACAGAGATTGCATTGGCCGTTGGCTATGCCTCGGCGACGCCGATGGTGCAAAACTACGAAGAAGTGTTTGGCGTGCATCCATCAGATGATCGCGCCAAGATTAACATGTTCCGTGTCCGCGAAAACGTGATTGTCCCGTCCGCTTAGGCAACGGAATGCGCGGCCGCGACCAATGCGTGGTGCAGAGACCCTGCCGATGCGCGCGGCCCAATGATACGTACGTGATCATCCGTATTGCGCCGAATTACAAAGCAACCAAGGTGGTGAATAACCGTACGCTGGGTATCGCCTGCGATCATTGTGCGGATCGGCACAGCGCAAAGCAGTTCTACCGCGTCCCTCATCGCCGCGCCCGTCATGTCAAACACAACCCAAGCACCAGTTTGTTCCGTCACAGATGCGGCATCGCCCAACAGGTCTTTGAGCTGATCCGCAAGTAGTTCATGAGTGCCCATTGGCGCACCGATCATCCATTGATCTGGCCCCATCCAGAACCCTGCCCCTAGGCCGTGCTGTTGGCAGCGTCCCGGACCGGGAACCTCGCCAAGCATCTTTTTCAAAACCAGAGCGGACTTCTTTTCACCACCCATGCGTGCTGCAACAGACGCCAAAGACATCCCCGAGTTTTCTGTGATGGTGATGGTGCCGATGGTGTCGGTCACGCCGCCCAAAGCCATTGTCGGTGTCAGATTATGCACGGAGCCGCTCCCCTTCTGGATCGATGAAATGGGCGCTGGTGATTTCAACTTCGGTATCCACGCCAGTTAGGGGTGATACAAGCCGCATGCGTTCACCCATCCGGTTTCCACCGTCTTTCAGGAACCCCAGCGCGATCATGTGACCCAGATTGGGTGAGAACGCAGCAGATGTCGCATAGCCCTGATCATGGGCTGCATCGACAGGTCCCGTGGCATTCATCAGGTGCCCACCCGCTGGCACAGGGTCAGCAGGGTTCACCGGTTTGATGCCAACTTGGCGTAGATCATTTTCGCGATTCAGCCCTTCGCGTTCCGACAATTTCGACCCGATGCTGTCTTTAATTTTGGATACCATACGGCCCATGCCAAGGTTCTGCGCGGAGGTCGTGCCGTTCAGCTCGTTCCCAGCCGCATGGCCTTTTTCGATCCGCATGACACCAAGGGCTTCGGTCCCGTACGGTGTCACATCAAATTCGGCGCCTGCTTCCATGATCTTACGGATCAGTGCGTCGCCATAGATAGACGGCACAGCAATTTCGTAAGCCATCTCGCCGCTAAACGAGATACGGAACAAGCGCGCACGCAACCCACCACAAACGGTGATGTTGGCGCAGGCCATGAACGGGAACGCCTCGTTGGACATGTCTTGGTCGACGATTTTTTCCAGTAGTTTGCGGCTGTTTGGACCAGCGACGGCGTATTGCGCCCACGCCTCAGTTGTCGAAATTAGCTGTACATCCATGTCGGGGAACAGACATTGGCGTACGAATTCCATGTGCCGATAAACAGGCAGGGCGTTGGCGGTCGTTGTGGTCACAACGAAATGATCCTCGGCCAGACGGGCCGCAGTACCGTCGTCCATCGCAATGCCATCTTCGCGCAGCATCAGACCATAGCGGACCCTACCAACAGCCAGTTTGCCAAAGCCATTACAATAGATTTTGTTCAAGAAGATCGCAGCATCTGCGCCTTGCACGTCGACCTTACCCAGCGTTGTCACATCGCACACGCCAACAGAATTACGGGTGGCCAATACTTCGCGGTCGACGGTCTCGCGCCATGTGGTTTCACCTGTGCGCGGGAACCATTGCGCGCGCATCCAGTTGCCAACTTCGACAAAGACAGCGTTTTGTTCCACAGCCCACGCATGGGTTGGCGTCAGGCGGGTCGGGTGGAAGTGTTTACCGATGGACCGACCTGCCAACACACCCATTGAAGTGGGTGTATAAGGCGGGCGGAAGATCGTTGTGCCGACCTCGGGGATCGATTTACCGGCCAGTTCAGCCATAATCGCAAGGCCACCCATGTTGGATGTCTTGCCCTGATCCGTCGCCATGCCAAGCGTTGTGTACCGTTTAAGGTGCTCGACTGATCGGAACCCTTCTTGGTGGGCGAGCTTGACGTCTTTGACTGTCACATCATTTTGCTGGTCAAGCCATGCGCGGCTGCAGCCTTCAACGTACCAGAACGGGGTCACGTTTGTCGGGGTATCTTCAGTTTGTGGCTGGCGGGTGGCCTTGGCTTTGAAACCAAGATCACGCAGGGCCGAAGCCGCCGCTTTTGTTCCTGTGGAAAGAGCCGCCGCAGTCGAAAACGCGCCTGTCGCAGAGCCCGCGATCGACATGCCGTCGGGCAAGGTCTCGCCCGGTCCAAAGGCCGCGATATCGGGCTGCCATGTCGGCCGTCCGCGTTGATGGCAAGTCATATGCACGTTCGGGTTCCAGCCGCCGGACATGCCCAGCGCGCCGACTTCCAATGTGCGCGTGGACCCATCGGCAAGTTGCACATCGGCAAACGTCAGGCCGAGCCGTCCCTTGGTGTTGGTGACTTGCGCGCCAGCGAGGACCTCGTAGTCCCCCGACGTCGGGGCGTCCGCGCGGGTGTCGACCACGGCTGCGATTTTTACGCCTTTGGCGTGCATATCTGCAGCAGTGCGGTGGCCGTCGTCATTGTTGGTAAAGATCGCAACACGCTTGTCTGGCGTCACAGCCCAGCGGTTGGCGTAAGAGCGCATCGCAGACGCGAGCATAATGCCAGGTCGGTCGTTGTTTTCGAACCCGATGGGGCGCTCGGTTGCGCCTGCGCAAAGCAGCGATTTCTTGGCGTAGATCCGCCACAGAATTTGGCGCGGCTTACCAGCGGCGGGCACGGCGACATGGTCGCTGACCCGTTCAACGGCAGGAAAGATGCCGTGATCAAAAGACCCGATAACGGTGGTGCGCAGCATAATGCGAACATTCGGCATGGTCGCCAATTCAGCTACGGTGGCTGCAGCCCAATCGCCGCCAGACTGATCGCCAATTGCAAATGTTTCGCTATTCAGGCGCCCGCCCATGCGGAAATCTTCGTCAGCAAGGATGACCTGCGCGCCGGACCGTCCCGCAGTCAGGGCGGCGGCAAGGCCAGCAGGGCCAGCCCCGATAATCAGCAGATCGCAGTGCAGAAACCCTTTGTCATACAGATCAGGATCGTCTTGCTTGGACAGCGACCCAAGGCCAGCGGCGTGCCGGATGATCGGTTCATACAGCTTTTCCCAAAACGCGGCGGGCCACATAAAGGTTTTATAGTAAAACCCAGCGGTCAAGAAGTTCGACAAGCGGTCGTTGATCGCCAATAAATCGAAGTTGAGCGACCCCAGCTTATTCTGGCTGCGCGCAGTCAGGCCGTCGTATAACTCGGCGGTAGTTGCGCGTGTGTTTGGTTCTTGGCGGTTGCCAGAACGTAATTCCACAAGCGCATTCGGCTCTTCGCTGCCTGCGGTCAAGGGACCGCGCGGGCGGTGGTATTTGAACGAGCGACCCATAAGTCGCACACCGTTGGCCATCAGCGCAGAGGCGAGCGTGTCGCCGTCATGTCCCTGAAAGGTTTTGCCGTCAAATGTGAATTTCAGCGCGGCGTCGCGGTTGATCTGTCCGCCGTCAAGTCGGTTAGATTGGGTCATTTGCTGCGCCCTTGTGTGCGGGCCACGTCGCGGGCCATTTCCACGTTTGAAATCTCGTGGGTGACGGTGTTACGTGTGACCACAAGCCAAGATCGATCGCCTGCTTCATGGAACCACAGCTCGCGGTGTATCCCTGCGGGGTTACTGCGCAGGTAACCGTATTCATAGAAGTCCTGAGCTGCGGTTTCGGATTGCCAATCGGGGCGGTTGATCAGGCTGGCATCACCCAGATAGGTGAACTCTGCCGCGTCGCGCGGGCCGAGCAGGGGGTGGTTAATAATCATACGTGACCTCGTGCAATGCGCGTCGGGTTTTGAGTATTTGAAACAAAGCGAGACATGGCATCAATGCAAATTGGGCTGATTGCCCATGCCTTTTTCGTCGATCATAAGCCCGCGTGAGAAGCGGTCAAACCGGAATTCAGTGGCGTTGGGGTGTGGCGCGTCGCGAGACAGTAAGTGCGCGAAACAAAAGCCGGATGCAGGCGTGGCCTTGAACCCGCCGTAGCACCAGCCGCCGTTGAAATAGAGCCCATCGATGTGGGTTTTGTCGATGATGGGTGAACCATCCATCGACATGTCCATGATACCGCCCCACATCCGCAAAAGACGTGCGCGCCCAAGCATTGGCATCAGCGCCATGCCGCTTTCGCAGACATCTTCGACTACGGGCATGTTGCCGCGCTGGGCGTAGGAGTTATAGCCATCAAGGTCGCCGCCGAACACCAGCCCGCCTTTGTCAGATTGGCTGCAATAGAAATGGCCCGCGCCAAAGGTGATCACGCCGGGGATGACAGGCTTGAGCCCTTCGGAGACGAAGGCTTGCAACACGTGGCTTTCCATCGGGAGCTGCATGTCAGCCTTGGACATCAGCCGCGACGAGGAACCAGCAACGGCGCAGCCAACTTTGTTTGCGCCGATGAATCCGCGCGATGTTTCCACGCCGAGGCATTTGCCGTTCTCAAGCCTGAAGCCAGTGACTTCGCAGTTTTGAATGATATCGACGCCGCGCATGTCGGCGCCGCGTGCATAGCCCCAAGCGACGGCATCATGGCGCACAGTGCCACCGCGATGCTGCGCCAAACCACCTTTAATAGGAAAGCGGGCGTCGTTCACATTAAGGAACGGATAGCGGTCAAGGATCTGTTCGGTTGATAACATTTCAGCATCCGCGCCGTTCAGCATCATCGCATTGCCGCGGCGGGTGAATGCATCGCGCTGCGCATCCGAATGGATCAGGTTGAGGATACCGCGCTGGCTGACCATGGCGTTATAGTTGAAATCTTGCTCCAACCCTTCCCACAGCTTAAGCGACATTTCATAGAACGGCTCGTTGCCATCAAGCAGATAGTTGGACCGGATGATCGTCGTGTTCCGGCCTACGTTGCCGCCGCCGATCCAGCCCTTTTCCAGTACCGCGATCTTTTTCTCGCCGAATTCTTTGGCTAAATAATAAGCAGTTGCAAGCCCGTGCCCACCGCCGCCGATGATGATGATATCATAATGCGACTGCGGCTCTGGATCACGCCAGACGGGTTTCCAGCCTTTATGGCCGGTTAATGCTTCTTTGATCACTTGAAAGCCGGAGTAGCGCATGGGTCATACCTCTTTGACATTCAAAATGGCGCTGGGCTGGGATAAAGTCAGCCAGAGTTTAGACAGACATGGTGCCATATGCGACATGGGGGGCATTTTCATCAGGTCGGCAGAACATGGCCCTGCGACGGTTTGCCCTGACGATTTGGGGTAGCAGGCAGTTGTTTTGAGGCGTATTTCCGACCCAAATTCAAAATATATGGACTACACACTATGAAAATCGCCTTGACCTTGGCGCTGGCTTTGATCCCGACATTTGGGATGGCGCATGGCTATAAGATTGGCGATCTTACAATCGCACATCCGGTTGCGCGCGAAACGGCTGCGACCGCGATGACGGGTGCAGGGTATATGACTGTGACCAATACGGGTGAAACGGATGATGTTTTGCTTGAAATTCGCGCCGATTTTCCGCGCGTCATGATGCATGACACAGAAACTGTTGATGATATTGCGACGATGGTCCAACTTGAAAGCTTGGTTGTTCGGGCTGGTGAAACGGTGACGTTTGCCCCTGGCGGCAAGCACGTCATGTTTATGGGCCTTAACGGTGATCCGTTTGAGGAAGGCGAGACCGTTCCGGCGACGCTTGTGTTTGAAAATGCAGGCGAGATAGCGATCGAGTTTAACGTTGAAAAGATGACCGAAGGGCACGGCCACTAGTCTTGGACTGGTTTTTGGCGCGACCTGACATATATACCACCTCAAAGGGTATCGCAGCGCGATGGCCCGCAACTTAAAGGATGTCGAAGATGAAAAAGCTAGCGTGTATTGCAATGCTCACCAGTTTTGCCGCACCTGCATTTGCAGATGGCCATTTATCCGGCGATTTAGCGAACGGGGAAGCGCAGTTTGGCCGCCAGTGTGTTGCATGCCATGTCGTGCGTGACGATGCAGGTGAAGTGCTTGCGGGCCGATCCGCAAAGGCCGGTCCAAACCTTTACGGTATTGCGGGTGCGCAGTTGGGGTCCGCACAGGGATTCCGTTATGGTGATAGCCTGACAGCCGCTGGCGAAGCAGATCTCGTTTGGACACAAGACGCATTCGCGGCCTATGTTCAGGACCCAACTAAATGGTTGCGCGACGCCCTAGAAGACCGCCGTGCGCGATCTAAGATGGGCTATAAAGTGCGCTCCGAACAAGAAGCACTGGATATCTATGCATATCTGTCGTCCTTGGCGGAATAAGCCTACTAACGACTGTTTTTCGGATTAGGCCGCCTTGCACATCGCTTGGCGGCCTTTTGCCCCCCCCTTGAAGGTTTTCAAATTCAGTGAAATCATTGGGGATGGAAAATCACATCACATCTTGGGCGGATGAAGCGCCCCATCTGGTCGCCGTTGCTGCGGGCCGTATCCCTGCAGAAATGATCGTGCGTGGCGGTAAGCTGGTCAACGTTCAAACCCGCGAAATTCTGGACGGCTGGCAGGTTGCTATTGCGCACGGGCGTTTTGCCTATGTTGGCGTCGACGCATCCCATTGCATTGGCCCAGACACACAGGTGGTTGAGGCGAACGGTCGTTATTTGATCCCCGGTCTGTGCGACGGCCATATGCATATCGAGTCCGGTATGCTGACCCCTGCCGAATTTGCCGCGGCTGTCATTCCACATGGTACCACCACCATGTTCACTGATCCGCATGAGATTGCGAATGTGCTGGGCCTGGACGGCGTGCGCATGATGCATGACGAGGCGATGATGCAGCCGATCAACATCTATACCCAGATGCCGTCTTGCGCGCCGTCCGCTCCCGGTTTGGAAACCACAGGTTTTGAAATTTCCGCGACTGATGTGGCCGAGGCAATGGCATGGCCCGGTATTATCGGGCTTGGTGAGATGATGAATTTTCCGGGCGTCATCAACGGTGATCCGCAAATGCTTGCTGAAATTGCAGCTACCATGAATGCGGGTAAAACCGTGGGCGGGCATTACGCCAGCCCTGACAAGGGTATCCCTTTTGCGGCCTATGTTGCTGGTGGTCCTGCGGATGATCACGAAGGTACCGCCGAGGCAGACGCGATTGCGCGTGTGCGTTTGGGCATGAAGTCGATGATGCGCCTTGGATCGGCTTGGTATGATGTCGAAAGCCAGATTACGGCTGTGACCGAAAAGGGCCTTGATCCGCGCAACTTCATCTTATGTACCGATGATTGCATGGCGGCCACGCTTGTGAATGACGGGCATATGAACCGCGTTGTGCGTCATGCAATTGATTGCGGCTGCGATCCGTTAATCGCGCTGCAAATGGCAACGATTAACACCGCCACACATTTTGGATTGGAACGAGAGCTAGGTAGCATCGCGCCAGGGCGGCGGGCGGATATGATCCTGACGTCTGACCTAACGACCTTGCCGATTGAGCATGTGATCGCGCGTGGCCAAACCGTAGCCCTGAATGGTAAGATCACGGTGGATTGCCCGCACTACGATTGGCCTGATGCGGCGCGGCAGACTGTGCATCTTGGCAAATCTCTGACCGATGTCGATTTCGAAATCGTAGCACCAGATGGCCGTAATACGGTCACCGCTAAAGTGATCGGTGTCGTCGAAAACCAAGCACCGACGGAGGCGTTGACCGCTGATCTGCCCGTGCAGAACGGGGTTGCCGAAGGTCAGGGCGACGTTTGCCAGATCGCGCTTGTCGAACGGCACCGTGCGACGGGTGATGTGATGAACGGGTTTGTGTCTGGCTTTGGTTATACAGGCAAAATGGCGATGGCCTCGACCGTCGCCCATGACAGTCACCATATGATCGTCGTCGGGACTGATCGTGCGATGATGGCCGCAGCGGCGAACCGCTTGGGTGACGTCGGTGGTGGTGTCAGTGTCTGGAAAGACGGGGTCGAGATCGCGCTGGTGAAACTGCCGATCGCGGGCCTGATGTCGGATTGCGCCGCGGTCAATGTTGCGGCGAATGCGGACCAGATGGTCGCGGCGATGGCGGCATGCGGCTGCACATTGAACAACGCCTATATGCAACATTCGCTTTTGGCACTTGTTGTCATTCCCGCGTTACGTATTTCCGATCTTGGCTTGGTCGACGTGATTAAATTCGAGATCACTGAATTGTTTGAGGATACACCATGAACCCAACTTTCCAGACCCCTGACGTCGCCGCGCATGAAATGTTTACTGATCCAAAAGCAGCAGTGGCGCGCCTTCAAGAGCTTTATACCATCGCGTCCAAATTCCTGTGTGACGGGTTCAACGCCGCAATTACGCAGGGCCAACCCGCGCTGCGGATGCGGGCCTATTATCCCGAAATCCGGCTGACCACGACCAGCTATGCCAAAACCGATAGCCGATTGTCGTTTGGTCATGTAGCTGAACCGGGCATGTATGCCACGACCGTCACGCGCCCCGATTTGTTTGCACATTATCTGGAACAGCAGATTGGTTTGCTGATCGAAAGCCACGGTGTGCCGGTTGAAATCGGCGTGTCATCGACCGAGATGCCTGTGCATTTCGCCGTTGCCAATGATTCAAGCGTTTCGGTTCCACAAGATGGCGCGCTCAATTTCACGCTGCGTGACCGTTTTGATGTGCCTGACCTTGCCACGACCCACGACAATATCGTGAACGGCGTAGGGTTCTTGTACCCTGATGGCGCGCGCCCCTTGGCGCCGTTTACCGCACAGCGGGTCGATTATTCGTTAGCGCGTTTGTCGCATTACACAGCCACCGCCGCAGAGCACTTTCAGAACCACATTTTGTTCACGAACTACCAGTTCTATATCGAAGAGTTCGAGGCTTTCGCGCGTGCGATGTTGGCTGATGCAAATAGCGGCTACACGAGTTTCGTAGGAACGGGGAACGTCGAGATCACGACAGCGGATGCCCCGATGAAAGTGCCTGCAAAACTGCCGCAAATGCCGACCTTTCATTTGAAGCGCAAAGGTGGTGGCGGGATCACGTTGGTGAATATCGGTGTGGGTCCGTCGAATGCGAAAACCGCGACCGATCACATCGCTGTGCTGCGCCCGCATGCTTGGCTGATGGTTGGACATTGCGCTGGGCTGCGCAATTCACAGCGGCTTGGCGACTTTGTTCTGGCTCATGCGTATCTGCGCGAAGACCATGTTTTGGACGATGACCTGCCTGTTTGGGTCCCGATCCCTGCACTGGCCGAAATTCAGATCGCGTTGGAAACTGCCGTGGCCGATGTCACCAAGCTTGAAGGCTATGAACTAAAGCGGATCATGCGGACAGGGACCGTGGCGACAATTGACAACCGGAATTGGGAACTGCGGGAACATTCCGGCCCCGTGCAGCGGTTGTCACAGTCGCGGGCCATCGCACTGGATATGGAAAGTGCGACAATTGCGGCTAACGGGTTCCGGTTTCGTGTGCCATACGGGACGCTGTTGTGCGTCAGCGATAAACCTCTGCATGGCGAATTAAAGCTGCCTGGCATGGCGTCTGATTTCTACAAAACCCAAGTTGCGAGCCATCTGCGCATCGGAATTCATGCGATGGAGATCTTGCGCGAGATGCCGCTAGAACGCATTCACAGCCGTAAGCTGCGCAGTTTTGAAGAGACTGCGTTCCTCTGACCCCACGAAAACGAAGAAAAATCGCCATTTTTAGGGGAAATGGGCACACTAATTGTTGTGGTAAGACACAAGATACCGTTAACTGAGCAGGTAAGAGGCCCCATAGGGCGGGCAAACGAAGGAGACCAGAAAATGGCAAAACCAATGACCAAAGCACAGCTCGTCGCAGCACTTGCAGACGAAATGGGCGCAGACAAAAAAGCCGCAAGCGCGGCGCTGGACGCAGTATGCGGCCTGATCACACGTGAAGTTTCGGGCGGCGGTGCTGTCACTCTTCCAGGTGTTGGCAAAATCTATTGCCGCGAACGTCCAGAGCGTATGGTTCGCAACCCAGCAACGGGTGAGCAGATCAAAAAGGACGCTGACAAGGTTGTCAAAATGACAATCGCGAAGGCACTGAAAGATTCCGTAAACGACTAAGTCGCTTTATGGCACTGATTTGAAAAGGGCTGCCTGTCATGGGCGGCCCTTTTTGCATTGCGCCTCCGACGGTGTTGGGCAAGTGTCGCCCAATGGATATCAAAGCAATCTTGATGGGTCTGGCATTTGCCGCGATGTGGTCGTCCGCGTTCACATCTGCCCGCATTATCGTCGAATTCGCGCCGCCGTTGACGGCGCTCGCCCTTCGCTTTTTAGTGTCGGGCGTCATCGGCGTGAGCCTCGCGTGGATCTTGGGGCAGTCGTTCCGCCTCAGCCGTCGCCAATGGGCCGGCGTGCTCATTTTCGGGGTCTGCCAAAACGCGCTTTACCTTGGGATGAACTTCGTTGCGATGCAGACGATCGAGGCATCATTGGCAGCGATCATCGCGTCAACAATGCCGCTGCTCGTGGCTCTGGCTGGCTGGCTGCTGATGGGGCAACGCATTCGGTCCTTGGGCATCGCAGGCCTGATCGCAGGCGTCATTGGAGTGGGCTTGATTATGGGTGCGCGTTTGCAAGGTGGGGTCGACATGTTTGGTATTGTGCTGTGCGCAATCGGTGTCGTGTCATTGACCATCGCGACCCTCGCGGTGATGGGCGCAAGCTCGGGCGGCAACGTGTTGATGATTGTTGGACTTCAAATGCTTGTGGGAAGTGCGATATTATGGGGTCCAGCTCTCGCGCTTGAAACATTTGACGTCACATGGAATTGGCAACTGATCGTGGCGTTTATCTATACGACCCTGGTCCCCGGCTTAGCCGCCACATGGGTTTGGTTCATATTGGTTGGTCGCATTGGCGCAGTTAAGGCGTCGACGTTTCACTTCCTCAACCCATTTCTGGGTGTCGCGACAGCAGCAATTTTTCTTGGCGAAAGGCTAGGACTGATCGATGTTGTTGGTGTGGTTATTATCGCTGGTGGCATTCTGGCGGTGCAATTGTCCAAGCAGCCTACCATCCGCTGACAGGCACACCCAATTCGATAGCCAGCTGGTCTAGAAATCCACGCAGGACATCGGCGCGGGTCTTGGCCAATGCGCGCCCAGATGCGGTTTGCATCGTATCTGGCAGAAGGAGAAGTTTGAGCTTAAAGTGATCCACTGCATAGGCTTTGTCGTCTAGGTCACGGCCTTTTCCAAATGGGTCCAGCCCGTGAAAAAGCCCGCCACCCATAACACCAGTGGTCGCAAAACAACGCGCGATCCCAATTGCGCCGAGCGCTTCAATCCGGTCCGCGTCTTGCAGGATTTTCGCCTCTGCAGTTGTCGGCACAATGTTCGCGGAAAAACTATGAGCCGTAATCGCGTGGCATGCGTTTGTAATTTGATCATCCGTTAAGCCCAGCTCCAGCAGAACAGGTTTTGCGGCATCTGCGGACATAGCCGAGGCATGCGCACGATCAGAACTGTCCTTGGGAAGCGTGACAAGGTCGTGGAAATAACATGCGGCAAGCAAGACAGTCATGTCGCACGGCATTTCACCGGCAGCGATGACTTGAGCATTTGCCCAAACGCGATCTGTGTGCGCCACATCATGCGCCGCGTCAGGAATGCTGGTCGCAACCAAATGTGCGCGCAGCCTGTCGCGCAGTATCATCCGATTTTGCCGCGTACGCCGCCTGTTTGTCCACGGTCCAGTAGCAGGTGATCTAGGATCACGCAGGCCATCATTGCCTCGCCTACAGGCACAGCACGAATGCCGACGCACGGGTCGTGGCGACCCTTGGTGATGACTTCAGTTGGGGTGCCGTCCATGCGGATCGACTGGCGTGGCGACAAAATCGACGAAGTCGGTTTGACTGCAAATCGCACAACGATGTCTTGGCCTGTGCTGATGCCGCCCAGAATGCCGCCGGCGTGATTGGATGAATAGGTGGGTTGGCCGTCAGCCCCCATGAAAATCTCGTCAGCATTTTCGCGACCTGTGAGGGTAGCGGCGGCCATGCCTTCGCCAATCTCGACGCCTTTTACGGCGTTAATTGACATCATGGCCGCGGACAAATCAGTGTCTAACTTGGCATAAACCGGTGCACCAATGCCTGCAGGGACGCCGCGCGCGACGACTTCAATGATTGCGCCGACAGAGTTGTGGTCATCCTTGCGCAGCCACGCCAAATAGTCGTTCCATTCAGCAGCGGCGTCCATATCGGGGCAGAAGAAATCATTCTGATCGATTTGGTTCCAATCGACCTTTTTAGGGTCTATTTTTTTGGCGCCCATCTGGGTCATATAGCCACGGATTTGAACGTTGGGCGCAATCGCCGCAATGGCTTCGCGCGCCACACCACCAGCAGCAACACGGGACGCAGTTTCACGCGCAGATGATCGGCCACCACCGCGATAATCGCGTAGGCCGTATTTCTGGTGATACGTAATATCCGCATGACCGGGCCGGAATGTATTGGCGATATCGCCATAATCCTTTGACCGCTGATCAGTGTTTTCGATCATCAGCTGAATGGGCGTGCCAGTGGTCCGGCCTTCAAACACGCCAGACAGGATTTTGACGGCATCGGCCTCTTGCCGCTGCGTGGTGTTCTTGTTCAACCCAGGGCGGCGTTTATTAAGCCACTGTTGGATCATCGGCGCATCAAGCGGCACATTCGGCGGGCAGCCATCAACCGTTGCCCCCAAGGCGGGTCCATGGCTCTCGCCCCATGTGGTGAACTTGAAAAGATGGCCAAAGCTGTTGATCGACATGTGGATGCTCCTTGCTTGTGTACCGAATATTGCAAACAGCGGTCAGGGGGAAGCCCTGCGGCGCAAGGCCACGACATTGGAAATGATTAGCGCCCCGATAACCACCATGCCGCCGATGATCGCCCACCTGCCCGGATGCTCGTCGGCAATGGCCCAGATCAACAATGGGGCGAGGACTGATTCCAGTAAAACCAGCAATGCTACCTCAGCGGCGCTGATGTAACGGGGGCCGATTGTCAGCAGGCAGGTGGCAAATCCGATAAATACTCCGTGGGCCACAAACGTCGGCCATTGCGCTGAAAACGCTGGAATAGGGTCGATAAACAGACCGACCAACAACGCAGCCCCGATATAGGCGATCGGAATTGCAGGGACCATGGACGTTCCTTTTAGCATTCGCAGCACCGTCAGTGCCAAGGCATAGGCAGCAGCGACATAAAGCGCCCACAGGTCGCCTTTCCATGATGCGATCTGCGATGATTGCGACCCGTACCCGATGATGCAAAGCCCTGCGATCACGGCGATCATCGTAAACACCATGCGTCTGCGGATCGGTTCACCCAACAATATGCGGCTGAATATCAGGGCAAAGATTGGCATCGCTGCAAAGATGAACACGACATTGGCGACGCTGGTATGCTCAACGGCTAAGACCACCGCGAATGTGGTGGACCCGATAAGGCCGACATAAAGCACACCGAGCCATCCAGTTTGGAACACCTGTCTCTTATACACATCTCCGAGC
>CAJXTP010000059.1 GCA_913061335.1 uncultured Loktanella sp. | reverse complement strand
GATTTCGCTCGGTAAAAAAAACGCCTTAGCCGAGAAATTTGGCACGGCTGTATCAGGTCCATTGCTTTGGCGGTGGAAAGATCAAATTGACCGCAAGTTCATGGATCAATTTGTCAATTTGCCACAGATGGAAACACCCCAATTGCCACGCGATGTCGCACTTGGGGTTGTTGATGCGCTGGGCGACAGGCCGATGTGTGGCGGTTGCGGTGCCAAGGTCGGGCGCGGGGCGCTCCGCGAAGTGCTTGCCGATTTGCCAACAAACAACCGCGACGACATACAAAGTATCACAGGCGATGACGCAGCGATCCTGCGGACTGGCGGGCAAACGCAGATCATGACGACGGACCACTTGCGCAGCTTTGCCGCCGACCCTGTCACCATGACGCGGATCGCAGCGATACATGCGCTTGGGGATGCTTGGGCGATGGGGGCGGCCCCGCAGGCCGCAACAGCCACGATCATCTTGCCACGCATGTCACCTGAATTGCAGCGCCGGACACTCGCTGAAATCATGCAGACCGCGCATAGCGTGATGGGCGATGCGGGGGCTGCAATCGTTGGCGGGCATTCGTCATTGGGTGATGAATTGACCATCGGGTTCACGATCACGGGTCTATGTGACGCCGCCCCGATTACCATCGCGGGCGCAAAAGCTGGTGATGTTTTGATCCTGACGAAACCAATTGGTAGTGGGGTGTTGATGGCCGCCGAAATGGCGGGGCAAGCACGCGGAGCAGACGTGGTCGCAGCGCTGGGCTTGATGGAAACGGGACAAGCAAAAGCGGCGCAGATATTAAGCGACGCGCATGCGATGACCGACGTCACCGGATTTGGCCTCGCCGGACATCTTAGTGGCATCTGCGAGGCGTCGGGCGTGGACGCGATCATTGATCTGGATGCAGTACCGTTGATGCAAGGGGCGCTTGAATTGGCAACCGCAGGGATGCGGTCAAGCCTGTTCAAAGACAACCGATCAGGCGCTGGGCCTGTGTTTGGGGCGATTGGTCCAAAGGGCGATTTGCTGTTTGATCCGCAAACGGCTGGTGGGTTGTTGGCAGCGGTTGATGCAAGCCAAGCGAACGACGTGCTGCTGGCGCTTCAGGCTGCGGGCTATCCGGCAGCAATCATCGGAGAAATTCAGGCGGGAGACGGCGCGGTTACAGTGCAGTCAAAGCCTGCATAATCTGACCGGCTGCATCATCTTGGCCCGCAACATCTAGGGTGCTGACGGTGACGGTCGCGACAGTGGCCGGCACCTCTGACCCGCGCGATTTCGCATAGGCTGCATCGTAATGCTGTTCCATCAGGGCCTTTGCCAATGCGCGAAATTCTCCTGCATCTAACAGCGCCAACCAGCCATCGACAACAGCATGTCCGCGAATGGACCGCAGCGGTTCAAAGCGTGCGGCCATCTCTGACGGATCAGCAATCATATCGGCATAGGCGGTTTCCAAAAACGCGGCACGCGCGTCAATCGGGGCCTCGATCATGATACGTGGTGCTCGAACCATTTTGGCCCAAAGCTGCGGCGGCAGATTGATCTGACCGATCTTGGAGCTTTCAGCCTCGACCACAATCGGGCGGGACGGGTCACACCCATCAAGCGCGACGGCAAGCGTGGTTTCAAACCCCTTCTGATCCGGCTGACCACCTGCGACGGCGCCCAATGATGACCCGCGATGACCGGCCAATCCTTCAAGGTCGATGACCTGAACACCTCGTGCGGCAAGGCGGGCCAGAATGGCGGTTTTGGCGGTGCCAGTATTGCCGTCTAGCAGCACCAAACGGTGCGGCAGCGGGTTGTCATAAAGCGCCTTTTTGACAAGCCTGCGCCACTGCATATAGCCGCCGTCAACGATGTCCGCACGCCAGCCAATCTGTTGCAAGATCATGGTGAACGACCCCGACCGTTGACCGCCGCGCCAACAATAGACCAAGGGCCGCCAGCTTCCGTCATGGTGGGCCAATGGCCCCGCGACATGATCCGCCACGTTGCGGGCAACAAGTGTTGCGCCAATTTTGCGCGCATCAAACGGACTGACTTGTTTGTACATCGTGCCAACTTCGGCGCGCTGATCGTTAGACAGGGCAGGCAGATTTATCGCACCGGGCAGGTGATCCACGGCAAATTCTGCAGGGGATCGCACGTCAATGACGGTGTCAAAGCCATGGGCTAACATGGCGTGGATGCTATCAAACGTTTGGGGCATGCTTATAGTATTGCAGCAAAGGCGGGCGCGAACAACGTCAATCGGGCATGCCGAAAATCCGGCCAGCGTGTTCGGCCAGATAGATGCGCAACCATGGTGTAAAACGGCTTGGGTCCGCGGCGACTTGCTGGTGCAAATCAGCGATCGACACCCACGCAGTTTCGGACACTTCATCAGGATTAAGGGTCATTGGCAAATCGCGGGAGGCTTGGGCGGTGAACAGATCAACAACCTCGTGTTCAATCATATCGCCACCAACATCTGCACGGTACTCGATGACGCCACGATGAACGAGATCCAATCCGCTGATCCCCATTTCTTGCGTCAAGCGACGGGTCGCGCAGGTGGCAGGGTCTTCTTGCCAATGTGGATGGGTGCAGCAGGTGTTCGCCCATAGATCGGGCGTGTGATATTTGCCCATAGCACGACGCTGCAGCAAAATTGCGTCGCCGCTCATGACAAACACAGACACCGCTTTGTGGCGCAACCCAACAATGTGCGCATGCAGTTTTTCAACGGGCTGTAATGTGCCGTCTACCCAAGCTGGTATCATCGTGGTCAAAGCGCGGTCCCCTTGCATGGACCTGCGATAATTGCCATTCGAGCCGACTTCAAGGGATACGTGGGTCAATTGGTCTCAGTGTCCTGAATGTTGTGATCTGTGGCGCAGAGGCGTATCAGTTTTGAATAACCCAAGGGGATAGATATGACCGCCGATCTCGTAGCCGAAAAAGCCCAAGCCGCCGCATGGTTCGAAGCCCTGCGCGATCAGATCGTGACAGCTTTCGAAGCGCTGGAAACCAGCCATACGGATGGACCAACTGGTAATCTTGCGGCCGGTCAGTTTGAGCAAACGCCGACAAAGCGCACCGCCGATAATGGCAGCGATGCAGGTGGTGGCCTAATGTCGGTTATGCGCGGCGGACGGGTTTTTGAAAAAGTTGGCGTTAATACTTCGACAGTTTACGGCCAACTTGGGGCTGCAGCGCAATCGGCAATGGCCGCGCGCGGTGTGCCCGGTATGGACGCTGACCCACGGTTTTGGGCATCGGGTATTTCACTCGTCGCCCATATGCAAAACCCGCAGGTGCCTGCGGTTCACATGAACACGCGGATGTTTTGGACCCCGCATGCATGGTGGTTTGGTGGCGGGTCTGACCTGAATCCATGCTTGGAATTTGCAGAAGATACAGCACATTTCCATGACACGCAGAAATCGCATCTCGATCCACATGGGATGGACCTGTATCCGGCGCTCAAGAAATGGGCTGACGAATATTTCTATATTCCGCACCGCAATCGGGCGCGGGGTGTTGGCGGCATCTTTATGGATGATCGCAATACCGGTAATTGGGCGGCAGATTTCGCCCTGACCCAAGACATCGGTCGCGCGTTCCTACCTGCGTATCTACCGCTTGTTGAAAAGCGGCGGGTGATGTCGTGGGATGAAGCAGACAAAGACGCGCAACTGGTGCATCGCGGGCTCTATGCGGAATACAATCTTGTGTATGATCGCGGGACCAAGTTTGGGCTGACAACAGGGCATGATGCGGACGCCGTATTGATGTCCCTGCCGCCAATGGCGAAATGGTATTAAGCAAGCGGGGCTAGGGGCGCTGCCCCCGGCCTGCGGCCTCCCCCGACATATTTTTGCTCGGAAAAAGCGTTTGGAAAAAACACTAGCCTGCGCGCACGGTGTCGATCATCAATTGGACATTGTCAGGGTTCGCGTCAGGCGTGATCCCGTGCCCAAGATTAAAGATGTGCGGGCCATCTTTTAGAGCTGCGCAAATGCGGCGAGTTTCATCAACCAAGTTCTGACCGCCCGACACCATATGCCGCGAAGCAAGGTTACCTTGAACGCATCCATCAACTTGCACGTGCTTTGCCGCCCAAGCGGCATCAACCCCGTCGTCAAGCGCGATGCAATCTGCGCCCGTCGCTGCGTGCAGCCCGACGTACCGTTCACCAGCACCGCGCGGGAATGCGATGATTGGCACATGCGGATATTTTGCCTTAAGGGCAGCCACGATTGTCTGGATCGGCTTGATCGAGAAGTCGTAAAAATCATCGCCTTGCAGTGATCCGGCCCAGCTATCGAACAACTTGACGACTTCTGCACCTGCCTCGATCTGCGCTGACAAATAGCTGATCGTACCTTCGGTGATGCGGTCCATCAGGCCTTCGAAAACGGCCCGATTGCCGTCTTTTAGCGCGTGCGCGGGGCCTTGGTCAGGGGTGCCTTTGCCCGCAATCATATAAGTTGCGACTGTCCACGGCGCGCCCGCGAAACCGATCAATGTTGTCTCGGACGGTAATCCAGACCGCAAAATTTTGATCGTTTCATAAATCGGGTTTAGTGTGTCGTGGATCGCATCAAGCGGTTTCAACGCGGCCAGTTCATCCGCAGTTGTGATCGTCGACAGGCGCGGCCCTTCACCGGTGACAAACCACAGGTCCGCACCCAGCGCTTGCGGCAGTAACAAGATATCGGCAAACAAGATCGCGGCATCAAATCCATAGCGGCGGATCGGCTGCAACGTGACCTCGGCGGCGAGCTCGGGATTATAGCATAGCGACAAAAAGTCGCCGGCTTGGGCGCGGGTCGCTTTGTACTCGGGCAGATAGCGCCCAGCCTGTCGCATCATCCAAATAGGGGGTGTCTCAAGGGTTTCGCCTGCAAGGGCCCGCAAAATTGTCTTGTTCTGTGTCATAAGATGCCGTCCGTTTGGTTCAACACGGTGGTTTCAAGAACGAAGGTCGTTGTCAACATCGCTGCTGCTGACTAGAACGGCTGCATGACTATTATCATGCCTACATCTGATGCGCCGTTTCGAATTGGCACCCGTGGATCACCGCTCGCGCTCGCGCAGGCTCATGAAACCCGTGACCGGCTGGGGGCGGCGTTTGATCTGCGCGCGGATGCTTTTGAAATCGTGGTGATCAAGACCACTGGCGATGACCGGACGCTGATTGACGCGGACATCGCGCTTAAGACAATTGGCAACAAAGGCTTGTTCACAAAAGAAATCGAAGACGCGCTGTTGGGCGGTAAAATCGACATTGCCGTGCACTCGATGAAAGACATGCCCGTTGCGCAGCCGGACGGGCTGTTGCTTGATACTTATCTGCCGCGTGAAGACGTGCGCGATGCGTTTGTGTCTGTTGGTGCGCTTCAGCTGGCCGATATTGCCGCAGGTGCGACCATCGGGTCGTCGTCATTGCGCCGCCGCGCGCAGCTTTTGGCGCGCAGGCCGGATCTTAAAGTCGCGGAATTTCGCGGCAATGTGCAGACCCGTTTGCGCAAATTGCAAGACGGTGTGGCCGATGGGACATTTTTGGCAATGGCCGGACTGCGCCGTTTGGGCATGACCGATGTGCCGCATGTGGCGATTGAAGTCGACGATATGCTGCCCGCCGTTGCCCAAGGTGCGATTGGCATTGAGCGGCGGGTGGATGACACCCGCGCCGCGCATATGCTGGCGGCTATCCACGATGTGCCGACGGGCCTGCGGTTGGTGGCTGAACGGGCATTTTTGGCGGATTTGGATGGGTCGTGCCACACACCGATTGCGGCATTGGCCGAGATTGATGGCGATCAGATGCGCCTGCGCGGAGAAATCCTGCGCGAAGACGGATCAGAAGCATTGTCGGACGATGTGACTGGACCCATTGCTGATGGCCCCGCGATGGGCCGTGCGATGGCCAAGCGGTTATTGGACCTTGCTGGACCCGGGTTCTTTTCGCACCGTTAAGTGGGGGCGACTAAGTAGGTACGACTGGAACGCGGCCTTCGCTGGTCAGCGCCCAGCAGTTACGGTCTTCAAATACCACGGGCACCAACACGCGGCCACGGCCAGCGCCCGCGTCGATATTGACCCGTGTGCCGTAATGGGTCGGATAGTCAATTGCGGTGTGTCCGTGCACAAGTAGCTTGCCAAAATCATGGCCAGTTTCCAAGAAACCTTCTCTGATCCACATCATGTCTTCGGGGTCTTGCGCGGCAAGTGGGATGTTTGGGCGCAGGCCCGCGTGCACAAAAATTAGGGCGTCTGTTTCGTGATATAGCGCGCGGGTGTTCACAAAATCGAGATGGCTTTGGGGCACCTGTTGTCGGGCCCATGCGACGATCTGGTCTTTGCTGCGGTCGCCAGTGTCGGTCGTGTAATGGGTCAGCAGTTCGAGTTCGCCGTCGGCTTGGTTGAAATTTGGCGTGCCTATGACACCGTAAGACGCAAGCGTCGCGGCACCACCAAGGCGCGGGTTCACCCACGACAGGCCAGGTGCGATCATCGGGTCATGTTCGGCGCCACTGGTCACAAAGTCATAGAACATCCGGTCGTGGTTGCCCTTAAGACAGGTCCAGTTCCGGCCCGCTGCCACGCCTTCGATCAGGGCATCAATGACCGCGCGGCTGTCGGCGCCACGGTCAGTGTAGTCGCCAACAAAGACGATTTCGGCGTCAGGCCCACCGTCGTTTTCGATAAGCGACAGCGCGTTGTCGAGCATGGCTTTTTGCCCGTGAATATCACCAATCGCATAGATCATGTTGTGGCCTTTTGGTTAGGGTGGCAGGTGTCGCTGTTGCCCTTATAGGGCAATGCGCCCCACCCGCCATCCCGCTGTTTTATACTTCGAAAGTAAGTCGTTTTACCTGTTGGAACATACCAGTGTCTTGCAACGCAGTAATCGCCGCTGGTGGTACGACGTCGTCGACGTAAAGCAGCGCAATCGCTTCGCCCTTCACACCCGCACGACCAAGCGTAAAGTTTGCGATGTTCACGCCGTGGCTGCCCATTGTTTGACCCAATGTGCCGATAATACCCGGCACGTCTTCGTTGGTGGTGTAAAGCATATGCGCCCCAACCTCGGCGTCCACATTGATGCCCTTAATCTGGATAAACCGTGGCTTGCCATCGCTGAACACCGTGCCCGCGACGGACCGTTCGCGTTTGCCCGTCACAACGGTAACTTTGATATAACCCTCAAACGTTCCCGACTGGTCTTGCTTGGTTGTCGAGATCTGAATGCCACGTTCTTTTGCGATCACCGGCGCGCTGACCATATTGGTGTCAGGGTTGGCCTTTTTCATGATCCCAGCAATTGTCGCTGCTGTTAGCGCCTTAAGGTTCATGTCCGATACGACACCGTCAAACAGGATATTGATCGCGGTGATTGGTTCATCTGTCATCTGACCAATGAAGTTTCCCAAGTGACCAGACAGCTTAATCCACGGGCCCATGACCTTGGCTTCTTCGGCTGTCACGGACGGCATGTTCAAGGCGTTGGTCACAGCACCCGTTAGCAGATAATCAGACATTTGCTCGGCGACTTGCAGGGCCACATTTTCTTGGGCCTCTGTTGTTGCGGCCCCAAGGTGCGGGGTGACAACGACGTTGGGCAGATTGAACAACGGGCTATCTGTGGCGGGTTCAACGGCGAACACATCAAAGGCAGCGCCAGCGACGTGACCGGACTTCAGCGCATCAGCCAAAGCTTGCTCGTCCACCAAACCACCACGCGCACAGTTGATAATACGCACACCTTTTTTCAGCTTTGCGATGTTTTCGGCGGACAAAATATTGGCGGTCTGCTCGGTGTATGGCACATGCAATGTGATGAAATCAGCGTTAGCGAACAGCTCTTCCAGCTCAACTTTTTTGACGCCCATCTTTTCGGCTTTTTCTTCGCCAAGATAAGGATCGTATGCCATGACTTTCATCTTTAATGCACGCGCACGGTCGCAAACGATGCCACCGATGTTGCCTGCACCAATAACGCCCAGCGTTTTGCCCGTCAGCTCCACGCCCATAAATTTGGACTTTTCCCATTTGCCTGCATGTGTGGACGCGGACGCCTCGGGGATTTGACGCGCCACTGCAAACATCATCGCAATCGCATGTTCGGCGGTGGTGATCATGTTGCCGAAGGGCGTGTTCATGACGATGATGCCGGCTTTGGATGCCGCATCTTTGTCGATATTGTCGGTGCCGATACCTGCGCGCCCAATGACCTTCAGGTTGGTCGCAGCGGCGATGATTTTCGCGGTTGCCTTGGACGCAGACCGGATAGCTAAGCCGTCATATTTAGGGATCGCGGCCAAGAACGCATCCTTGTCTTTGCCCAACGCAGGCATAAAATCGACATCAATGCCGCGGTCTTTGAAGATTTGAACAGCTGCTTGTGAAAGGCTGTCGGAAATAAGAACTTTAGGGGCCGTCATGGCACACTCCTATTGAAAAATTCGAGGGATACGTAGGATGCGTTTCAACGCATCTTAGCTGTTTAATTCGGCGTCAAATGCCCAAGAAAGCCACGGCAGCATGGCCTCGATATCAGACGTTTCAACCGTGGCACCGCACCAGATACGAAGGCCCGCAGGCGCATCGCGGTATGCACCGATATCAAGGGCGATATTTTCATCAGCCAAACGTTTGGCCACGCCCTTCGCGAACGCAGCGCCATCGGTGATCCGGTCGTCGGTAAATTTCAGACAAACCGACGTGTTCGACCGTGTGGCTTTATCAACAGCCAGATTGTCGATCCAATCGTTTGCTGCACAGAAATTCCACACCGCACGCGCGTTGGCATTAGCGCGGTGTTGCAACGCATCCAAACCGCCAATGGACTTGGCCCATTTTAGCGCAACAAGGTAATCCTCAACAGCCAACATCGACGGGGTGTTGATCGTCTCTCCCTTAAAGATGCCTTCGATCAATTTGCCACCTTTGGTCAAACGGAAAATCTTCGGCAATGGCCATGCAGGGGTATAGGTTTCCAACCGTTCAACCGCGCGAGGCGACAAGATAATCATCCCATGCGCCGCTTCACCGCCCATGACTTTTTGCCAAGAGAACGTCGTCACATCGAGCTTGTCCCACGGCAGGTCTTGGGCGAACGCGGCAGATGTTGCATCGCAAAGCGTCAGACCAGCACGGTCCGCAGGGATCATATTGCCATCGGCCATACGTACGCCGGACGTCGTCCCATTCCACGTAAAGCAAATGTCGTTGTCGTAATTCAGGGCGGCCATATCCACGATATGCCCATAGTCAGCAAGGTGGGTCGTGGCCTCGATTTTCAGCTGCTTGACCACATCCGTGACCCAGCCCGCGCCAAAGCTTTCCCATGCAACCATCTGCACCGGACGTTCGCCCAGCATCGACCACATGGCCATTTCATACGCGCCACTGTCGGAGGCTGGCACAATGCCGATCCGGTAATCATCGGGCACACCGAGGATCTCGCGGGTCAGGTCAATTGCCTCGGCTAATTTGGATTTCCCCACGGCAGCGCGATGCGAGCGGCCCAAGGGGGCACCCGCTAAATCGGACAGTTTCCAAGTGGGGGGTTTGGCACAAGGGCCAGAAGAAAAACGCGGGTTCGTCGGCCGCGTGGCCGGTTTTGTCGTAACCATCACTGGTATCCTCACAGATAATCGCCCTTCGTTGGGGAAGGGTGTCCCACTGACCGAGGTAGCGGCGCGCGGGGCCTTTCACAACCGTGAAAAGGGCGCTAAACCGCCGTAACACCCGCTTTTTGCGACATCGATGACGCCAATCGGAAACTTGAGGACTGCGCATATGTATATGGTCACCCTGATCTGCAATCCGGCTCAAGGGCCGTTGAACCCAACGCTGGTTGAGAATTTACGCAGTGCGTGGGGCGGCGACGTTACCAAATGGCTGGCCATCGGTGAGGCTGTCGAATTTGAAGTATTACAGCGCCCCGATAATTTCGAATCTGTCTGGAACGACCTGCAATCCGCTGGTGTTGATCTGGTTGTCCTGCCAACTGAGAACCGCGTCAAAAAGATGCTGCTTGCGGATATGGACAGCACGATGATCCAACAAGAATGCATTGACGAGCTGGCGGATGAAGCAGGCGTTGGCGCGCGCGTGGCGGATATTACAGCCCGCGCCATGAACGGCGAATTGGATTTCGAGGCGGCGTTGATAGAACGGGTCGGGCTGCTTGCGGGCCTCGATGAAAACGTGATCGACCAAGTCCTGCAAACCCGCATTACCTACATGCCCGGTGGGGCCGATTTGCTGCGCACGATGAAGCACGCGGGCGGATATGCAGCACTGGTCTCAGGGGGCTTCACGGCCTTCACGGCACAGGTCGCGGCAATGCTTGGGTTCGACGAAAACCGCGCCAACACGTTGCGCGTAGAAAACGGCAAACTGACCGGCGATGTCGGTCGCCCCATCTTGGGCCGCGAGGCAAAGGTGCAAGCACTCGAAGAATTCACCGCGCAGATTGGCATCCACGAACGCGATGTGATCGCGGTGGGTGACGGGGCTAATGATCTGGGAATGTTGACGCGGGCAGGCGTCGGCGTGGCACTGCACGCAAAACCGGCCGTTCAGGCGCAATGCGATGTGCGCGTGAACCACGGGGATTTGTCGGCGCTGCTGTTCGTTCAAGGCTACAGCCGCGCCGACTTTATCGCTTAGGCTTCGGTTGGGCCGTCGGCTGCTTTCCAATCGGCAATGCCGCCAACATTGGTCACGTTGTTATAGCCCATATCGATCAACGTCTTACCGGTGAGTGCGGCTTGACCGCCAGCGCCACAGACCAAATAGATTTCTGCGTCCTTTTGCAGAAATTCTTTATGGTGGGGCAGGGCAGGGTCGGCCGCAAATTCCATGAAGCCACGGGCGACACGGTGCGCACCTTTGATGGTGCCCGACGCGGCAATATCGGCGCTATCGCGCACGTCGATCCAAACGCCAGTGCCGGTGGCATGTTTGGCAACAGCGTCCGCGCTACTAATGCGGGTGACAACAGCGTTGGCGTCTTGAAGATAGTCGTATGCGGTTTTCATTTGGGCGATCCTAAAACAGATTTTTGTCGGAAAAAATGACCCGAGCAATAAGCCCGGGTCAGTCCAACAGGGAGGTGGTGATATGACCCCATCACCAGAGGGTTTCGTAGGGTCGGTGCGATTGAACCTGCACCTTCCAATTTTTAAGAAACCAAGCGGTATCCGCCAGATTCGGTTACCAACAAACGGGCGTTGGACGGATCGGGCTCAATCTTTTGGCGCAAACGGTAAATATGTGTTTCCAATGTATGCGTCGTGACACCGGCATTATAGCCCCAAACTTCGTGCAACAAAACATCGCGTGGGACGACACCATCAGCTGAGCGGTAAAGGAACTTAAGGATGTTGGTTTCCTTTTCGGTCAGACGGACCTTTTTGTCGTCTTCCATCAGCAACATCTTTTGGGCTGGCTTGAACGTATAAGGGCCCATCTGGAATACAGCGTCTTCGGATTGTTCATGCGTGCGCAGCTGGCTGCGGATGCGGGCCAACAACACAGGGAACTTGAACGGCTTAGACACATAATCGTTCGCGCCAGCATCAAGTCCGTAAATCGTGTCTGCGTCGCTGTCTTGGGCGGTCAGCATTATAATCGGGCATTTTATACCCTGCTTGCGCATCACCCGGCACAGCTCGCGGCCATCGGTATCAGGCAGACCCACATCAAGGATAATCAGCTCGTAAAGACCCTCCTTGGCCTTCACCATCGCGCTGGCGCCATCATCGGCCTCGAACACGTCGAAGTCTTCGGTCATAAGCAACTGCTCACCCAAGGCCTCACGCAAGTCGTCGTCGTCGTCGACGAGAAGAATTCTTTTGAGTTGTCCCATGACGGTCTCCTTTGCTACTGATCTATCAAGTGTGTCTCAGACATGTGCACGGCAAGTTTTCTGAACACAAAATCACACGGACGTGTGAACAATGCACCAAATGTTTCAATTTGGACCAATCGGGATTAACCTTTGAAACATATGAGGACCAAATTCACATGAGCTTTGCCCCCGATGTAACCGAACGACTGGCCCGCGCCCGCGCTGATTTGCGTATGGGCGTGCCTGTTGTGCTTGATGGTGGCGCTGTGATGTTGGCAGCTGAAACACTCGATGTGGCGCGATTGGCGCATTTGCGCGGGCTTGGCGGTGATCCGGTGCTAGCGGTGACAGGCTGGCGGGCGAACACGCTAAAGGCGCGCGCCTATGACGGCGATGTAGCGCGAGTTGTGCTACCATCGGACGCGACACTGGCATGGGTGCAGTCTGTGGCCGATCCAGCCGATGATCTGCACAGTCCAATGAAAGGGCCCCTGCAAACCCGCCGCGAAGGGGAGGCCGACACGCACCGCGCCGCGATTGCGTTGTGCAAGGCGGCCCGCTTGTTGCCCGCCGCGATTGTATTGCCTGTCGCTGAAGCTGAGGCGTTTGCGTTGGCACATAATCTGACCTTGGTGTCTGATGCGGCGGCGGTTGATACTGGGTTAAGCCCGTTGAGCGCGATTATCTCGGCGCGTTTGCCGTTAGAAGTATCAGAGGCGGGGCGGCTACATATCTTCCGCCCAGATGACGGTGCCGAAGAACACTACGCGGTTGAAATCGGCCAACCTGCGCGGGACAAACCGGTGTTGTCGCGGCTGCATTCCGCGTGTTTTACGGGCGACTTGTTGGGGTCACTGAAGTGCGATTGCGGTCCACAACTGCGCGGCGCACTTGCGCAGATGGGGACCGAAGGAGCAGGTGTTCTATTATACCTGAACCAAGAAGGTCGCGGCATTGGGCTCGCCAACAAAATGCGCGCCTATTCGTTGCAGGATCAAGGATTCGATACCGTCGAGGCCAATCACCGATTGGGCTTTGACGATGACGAACGCGATTTTCGGATTGGGGCTGAAATATTGAAAAAGATGGGGTTCAGTTCTGTGCGCCTGCTAACCAACAACCCCGCCAAAGTTGCGCGGATGGAAGGGGCAGGTGTGCAGGTGACGCAACGCGTGCCGCTGATCGAAGGGGCGAACCCGCACAACCATGCCTATCTGGCGACCAAGGCCGCGAAGTCTGGGCACTTGTTATAGGTTTTTTTGAGTATTTAGAAAAAAGCGAGGCGGAACGATGCGCCCAATAGATTTGGTGGTTTTGCCGACGCATGTGCGGTTTGCCGGGCGACGGTTTGCCCGCACGATTGGACGTGGCGGCCTAATCGACCGCAAGGCCGAAGGTGACGGCGCAACCCCGCGCGGCAGCCACCGGATCGTTGGAATGCTGTACCGCCCTGACCGTTTGGCGCGACCAACAGATTGGGCGCAGCCGATCAGGCCGACGGATTTGTGGTCTGACGACGTGGCCGACCCTGACTACAATATGATGGTGCGCGCGCCGCATGGATTTTCCCACGAGGCGTTGCGCCGCGCAGACCCGATGTATGATCTCGTGCTGATCACCGATTGGAATTGGCCCACTGCAGTTAAAGGAAACGGGTCCGCGATTTTCATCCATGCATGGCGCGGCAAAGGGCGGCCAACTGCCGGATGTATTGCGTTCCGCCGTGATCATTTGCACTGGATCGCGCAACGAATTCGACCCAGTAGCAGGCTTGTTATCGCATAACGGCTGGACCTTTGGCAGGAAATGAGTGCAAACCGAAAGGCGAACACGATGAAACACCAAGGCAACTTTATGACCCCAGATGAAATTTCCACGCTGCCCTATCGTCCTTGCGTCGGCATTATGCTGGCAAACACGCGCGGCCACGTTTTTGTAGGCCAGCGATTGGACCTGTCTCTTATACACATCTGACGCTGCCGACGAATAGAGAGGTGTA
>CAJXTP010000058.1 GCA_913061335.1 uncultured Loktanella sp. | reverse complement strand
AGATGTAGAGAGGTCTCGTGGGCTCGGAGATGTGTATAAGAGACAGCTTTTAGCATTCTTGTGGTCGACGATGACAAAGCGTTGCGCATGTCGTTGATTGAATTACTTGAAGCTGCAGGTTGGACAGTGCGTGCCTTACCGCGCGCGCATTTGGTCGCTGATACGCTGTTGGAATTTCTACCCGATGTCATCTTGTCGGATGTGCGTATGCCGGGCATGTCCGGCCTTGAATTGCTCGATCAACTTGATCCAAGGTTTGCGCCGCCTTTGGTGCTTATTTCCGCACATGGCGATATCGCGATGGCGGTCGAAGCCTTGCAAAATGGCGCCTACAGCTTTGTTGAAAAGCCTTATGATCCAAGGCGGTTGCTGACGATATTGCGCAATGCAGCAGAGCGTCACCGCATTGCACGTAACAACCAACGCCTTAAAGATCGTTTATTTCAACTGTCGGGTTTGGACCGCGTACTTTTGGGGAAAACTCCCGAGATGACGGCGTTGCGCCAAGAGATATTGGATGTCGCGGACATTGATGCGGCCGTGATGATCAGAGGTGAAACGGGGACTGGCAAGGAACTGGTTGCGCGCGCATTACACGATTTGGGCCGTGCGCCGGATCTGCCGTTTTTGGCGCTCAACTGCGCAGCACTTTCGCCTGACAGTTTCGATACTGACATGTTCGGCACCCATGAAGGCGCGCAGGGCCGTTTGCTTGCGGCGTCGGGTGGCACCCTGTTTTTGGACGAAATCTGTTCTTGCCCCATAGCCGTACAGGCCAAATTGTTGCGCGTGATTGAAGACCAAACAGTTCTACCGATCGGGGCTACGATCCCTGTCCCAATTCGTTTGCGCATCGTCAGTGCCACAAATGAAGACGTGGACGCAGCGGTTGCTGACCTGCGCTTGCGCGCCGATTTATTGTTTCGCATCAATACCGTCGAATTGACCGCGCCGCCGTTGCGCGCGCGCCGCGATGATCTGACATTGTTGATGACGCATTTTCTGGCTGAATACGCGAGCATTTACGAAGTGCCCCCACCTGCAATTGCCCAAGATGATTTGGCGGCGCTGCTGGCCCATGATTGGCCGGGCAACGTGCGCGAATTGCGCCATGTCGCTGAACGTCGCGTTTTGGCAGCACGGCGCAGTGCAGGATCAATGGCCGGTGCTATTCGCCGTGGTCAGCAATTGGACGATATTCCCGACACGTTGCGCGAGGCGGTTGCCGCGTTTGAGCGCGAGCTGATCGCCAAAGCCATCAAAACCCACGCAGGGCGCATGGATGCCGCCGCCGCCGCATTGGGTATCGGCAGGCGCACCCTGAACGAGAAGATTGTGAAACTGGGCTTGGACAAAGACGCGTTGTTATAGCCCTGCGGGAATCCGCAGGGGTGGCCTAATTCCTTGCGCATTTTCACTCATAGGCAACGCGCGCCTTGCCCGTCACATTGCCCCCATTGAATTGCCATGCATTTTGGGAGGAACACCATGCGCACCTATCTTAAGACCACAGCTATCGCCGCCATTTCCATCGCCTTTGCTACACAAGGTATGGCCGAGGAATGGAATGTATCCCTTTGGGGTAAAAAGCGGGCGTTTACCGAACATGTTGAAAAGTTGGCCGAACTTGTGTCCGAAAAAACTGATGGCGAGTTCACATTGAACATCAGCTACGGTGGCCTGTCCAAGAACACAGAAAACCTAGATGGGATTTCCATTGGTGCGTTTGAGATGGCGCAGTTCTGTGCCGGTTACCACCGTGACAAGAACCCATCCATCACTGTGCTGGAGTTGCCGTTCTTGGGTGTCACATCGCTTGAACAGGAAATTGAATTGTCGATGGCGGTTTATGACCATCCCGCGACGATCGCCGATCTGGCCCGCTGGAATGCCACATTGCTGATGCCGTCCCCATTGCCGCAGTACAACCTTGTTGGTATGGGCGACGCGCCTGAAACGCTTGCCGACTTTGAGGGTCTGAGCGTCCGTGCAACAGGTGGTATTGGTGCCGCAATGGCTGCCGTTGGTGCCGTGCCAACATCGATGTCCGCCACAGAAGTCCGCCAAGCGATGGACAGCGGTGTGGTCAAGGCCGTGTCCTTTGCCCCCCACGCCCACATGTCTTATGGCACCATCGAAAATGGTACTTGGTGGACGACAAACTTGAACCCGGGCACCGTGAACTGCCCTGTGGTCGCCAACACGGATGCGCTTAATGGCCTATCCGATGATCACCGCGATGCATTGCTTAGCTCGATTGACGCGGCATTGGATCACTATGTTGAAACCTACAACGGTGCGACGATGGCTGCTTGGGGCCCAGCGCTTGAGGAACGTGGTATCACACAGGTGTCGTTTGCAGATGCGGAGCTCGCTGCCTTTAAAGAGGCCGCAGCCGCGCCAGCCGCAAGCGCATGGATCGCCGACAATACAGCAAAGGGTCTTCCTGCCCAAGAGCTGTATGACATGGTGACTGGCATGATCGCAGACGCGAAATAAGCCCGTATTCCCCGCGCATAACGCTGCGCGGGGTTTTCCCAACTGCAAGGAATTAACTCATGGCAGGTGCATCCCTCGTGCTGTCCGATGACAGTCGTCTGAGCCAAATTGACCGAAGCCTTTACCGCGTTGAAGGTTGGCTGGCCTTGGTCAGCGGCTTGGCGGTATTCTCGTTGATGATGTTGGCTGTTGTATCGGTCGCAGGGCGAAACGGGTTCAATCAGCCCCTGCCCGGCTATGTGGATTGGATCCAGCAGGCGATGCCGCTGATTGCGTTCATGGGCATTTCATACACGCAGCGCGACGGCGGTCATATTCGGATGGACATGCTTGTCGGTGCCTTAAAGGGCCGCTCGCTATATCTGGCCGAGATAATCACGACCCTTGCTGTCCTGCTTTTGATGGTGCTGATGGTTTGGGGCACCTACGCCCATTTTGCGCGCAGCTTTGACTTTGGATCACCCATGTGGAGCCGCGATAGTTCTATGGATATAGCCCTGCCGCTGTGGCCTGCCAAACTGTTGGCGCCTGTGGCGTTTAGCGTGCTGTGCCTGCGCCTTGTACTGCAAGTTTATGCCTATGGTCGCGCGTTCATTCGTAATGACACACACCCGATTGCGGTGCCGTTGGTGGCAAATGCCGCCACCCAAGCCGCAATGGAAGCCGAGCATGTCTCGGCCAATGAAATCTAAGGATCACTGACATGGAACCAATTGATATTGGATTGGCGGTCTCTGCGGGGATGTTGGTGCTGGTGATCTTAGGGATGCGCGTCGCGTTTGCCGCAGGTCTTGCGGGCATGATCGGCTTGATTTGGATATTCTGGGCCAAAAAGGGCTACGCCCCCGACGATTTCGGGTGGGCTTTGACGGTCGCCGTGAAAACCGCAGGCCAAGTCCCACATTCCAAAGTGTCATCCCAAGCGTTGAGCCTGATCCCAACCTTCATTCTGATCGGATACCTCGCCTATTACGCGGGTCTGACAAAAGCCCTGTTCGAGGCTGCCAAACGCTGGATCGCTTGGGTGCCCGGCGGCTTGGCCGTGTCGACCGTGTTTGCGACTGCGGGCTTTGCCGCCGTGTCGGGCGCGTCCGTTGCTACGTCAGCCGTGTTCGCGCGCATTGCGATCCCAGAGATGTTGGCGATTGGCTATGACAAACGCTTTGCGGCGGGCGTTGTTGCTGCTGCTGGCACATTGGCATCTCTGATCCCGCCATCCGCTATTTTGGTGATCTATGCGATCATTGTGGAACAAGATGTGGGCAAGCTGTTGCTGGCAGGTTTTCTTCCCGGTCTATTTTCCGCAGTGGTTTACGCGCTTTTGATTGTTGGCATGGCGATGACCATCAAAGGGTTCGGGCCGCCCGTGACTGGCTTTACGTGGCGCGAACGGTTTGAATCGCTGCCGCCTGCCTTGCCAATCGTTTTTGTGGTCCTGACGATCATCTTGTTTGTCTATAATCCGTTTGGCGGCGACGCATGGGGCACCCCAACCGAGGGCGGTGCGATTGGCGCATTCGTCGTGTTCCTGATTGCGCTGTATCGCGGCATGCGCTGGTCACAGCTGAAAGACGCATTGCTTGAAACAGCCAAGCTGAGCGTGATGATATTTACGATCATCTGGGGCGTTTTGGTTTACGTGCGCTTCTTAGGCTTTGCCAATTTACCAAGCGCGTTTTCCGATTGGATCACGTCCTTGACCGCGTCACCAATGATGATCCTTGTTTGCATCCTGCTGGCCTATGCCGTGCTGGGCATGTTCATGGATGCGATTGGAATGTTGTTGCTGACATTGCCCGTCGTCTACCCTGCCGTCATGGCCCTGAACGGTGGCGAAGCCGTATCTGCGGCCGACAGTGCGTTTGGCATGTCTGGTCCGATGTGCGCGATTTGGTTCGGAATTTTGGTGGTCAAAATGGCAGAGTTCTGCCTTATCACGCCGCCCATCGGGCTGAACTGTTTTGTTGTGGCAGGGGTTTGCGACGACATCAGCGTGCAAGACGTGTTCAAAGGCGTGACGCCGTTCTTTATTGCCGATGCGATCACAATTGCGTTGCTGGTGACGTTCCCGATGATCGTGCTGTGGTTGCCCAGTCAGGTTTAGCCCTGCGGTGGTTTGGCCTTTTCCAGATAGGCATCCATTGCGGGCCTGTAGTCGGTCAGCTCATCGGCGACGACCTGAAACCCTTGCAGGCGCGTGTCATAGTCACGGACAATCTGTGGCCAATCGACGGGTAGGCCCAGCGCGGATTCGAACGCTTTGATCCACGCAAACGTCACTGCAAAGCCGCAGTCGCACAGCCAAAGCTGACCGGTATCAAGCGGGTTGGCTGACAACAGCAATCCAAGTGACGACAGATGTTTGGAGATCAACGCGCCGCCAGCGCGTACTGCGTCAGCGTCGCGGGACGCAAAACCCACTTGCGGATAGATCGCGCGCACGGCGGGTTCTAGGCGGGTGTCGTGGGATCGGCTGAATTCTCGGGCTTTGGCACGCAGCTTGACGGTGTGCGGCAGCATCGGCACATCTGGAAAAGCCTCGTCGAGATATTCTGCAATGGCTTCGCTGTCCGACAGCATAAAACCGTCGTGGATCATCGCCGGCAAATTGCCCGATGGCACAATCGCGCGGTACTCAACTGATCCGTATCCACCGGGTGGCGGCAATTGTTCAAACGCAATGGACTTGTGACGCAGCATGATGCGCAGCTTGGCGCAATAAACCGCAACGGGCACCGAATAGATTGTCAGCATAGCAAAGCCTTATCGTTCAAATGAAAAGGCCAACCGCGCACGGTTGGCCTAAATTTCGTGTTTGTCGCAGACTTATTCTGCCTGCAGCTGCCATTTCACGCCAAGGTCATCAAAGAACCCCTGTTCCTGCTTGAGCGTAATCCACGTGTTCACGTAGTTGATCCAAACCTGATCGGCTTGCGGCAATAGCATTGCGATTGGCGTTGGCGACCGACCTGCGTCGACAGGGACAATCATCAATTGGTCGTATTGCGCGACCAGCTTGTGGGCTTCCACGTTGGATGTAATGGATGCGTCCGCGCGGCCTGAAAGGACCTCTTGGAAATCACGCGCAGGGGCTTCAACGATGCGGTGGGTTGCATCGGGGAAATACTGCTTCACTTGGGTTTCTTGCGTAGTGCCGAGCGTGGCTGCCACAGACACGCCTTCCATGTTCAGGTCATCCCAGTCGGTGAACCGGTCCATGTTGGTCTTGAGCGTAAGTGGAACAGTCGCCAATGAGAAATAGCTATCGGAATAACCGGCGGCCTTTGCGCGTGCAGGCGACACAGATGCCGACCCCGTGATGTGGTACTGACCAGAGGTCACACCAGCGACCAGTGTTTTCCAATCTGTCGGTACAAATTCGACCTCAACGCCCAGATCAGCGGCCAGCGCTGTCATCACATCAATGTCGTAGCCTTCGTAAGTGTTTGTCGCCACATTGCGCATCGACATTGGGTTCCAATCACCAGTTGTACCGACTTTAAGCACCCCCTCGGATAAGATTTCAGACAACGCAGATTGCGCGGACGCTTGACCAGCGCCTGACGCCAAGATGACCGCAGCAGCGGCAATTTTAAAGAATTTCATGGGTTTCCCTTCCAATGTATTCGTTAGACATAGGATGCCACGATGGTTTGGAAATGCAAACAGCTTGAGAAAAGTGAAATTCGTTTTATGTCAGAGTATTACTGAACAAATTAAAGGCCCCTCGCCAATGACCATCATTTCAATGCGCAACGTGTCCAAGTTTTTCGGCGATTTTCAGGCGCTCAAAGACGTGTCGCTTGACGTGACCGCTGGCGAGCGTGTGGTGATTTGCGGCCCATCGGGGTCGGGTAAATCCACGCTGATCCGCTGTATCAACCGCCTTGAGACGCATGAGGCTGGCGAGATTATTGTTGATGGCACCACGCTGACGGATGCCCCAGCCGGTCTTGAAAAAATTCGCGGCACGGTTGGCATGGTGTTCCAACAGTTCAACTTGTTCCCCCACCTAACCGTGATGGACAACCTGTGTCTTGGTCCGCGTCGTGTGCTGGGCCTATCAGACACTGAGGCGCGCGCGCGCGCTATGTCGCATCTTGAAAGGGTGCAAATCCCCGATCAGGCTGACAAGTTCCCGCGTCAGCTTTCGGGTGGTCAGCAACAGCGTGTGGCGATTGCGCGATCATTGTGCATGGAGCCTCGGATTTTGTTGTTTGACGAGCCGACGTCGGCACTTGATCCTGAAATGATCGCTGAGGTGCTTGATGTGATGACCGAGCTGGCGTCCACGGGTATTACCATGATCGTTGTGACCCACGAGATGGGCTTTGCCCGCCGTGTCGCCGACAGGATGGTGTTCATGGACAAAGGAGAGATCGTGGAGATTGGCGCGCCAGAAGATGTGTTTACCGCACCCAAATCCAAACGGTTTGCCGCGTTCATCAAACAAATATTGAACCATTGAGGAGATGCAAATGAAACGTTTCCTGATCCTCGTCTCCGCATTTTTGTTATTGTCTGGCTGCTCGAACAACTGGGGTTGGTATGTGGTCGATCCGACGACAAACACCGGCTGGACCAATCTGAAATTCATGGCCAGCGGCGCCTATTACACGATCATCATGTCACTCACTGCGATCTTGATATCTGTGATCGTCGGTCTGCTTGTGGCCCTTCCGGGATTGTCGACCAAGCGCGGCTGGCGGATGTTTAACCGGACCTATGTGGAGATCGTGCGTGCAGTGCCAATCCTTGTGCTGATCTTGTGGGTTTACTATGGCTTGCCTGCGCTGTCGGGCATCACGCTTAATGTATTCTGGGCCGGTGTGCTGGCGCTCGCGCTGAGCGATAGCGCGTTTCAGGCCGAGATTTTCCGCGCTGGCATCCAGTCCATTGCACGTGGGCAATACGAGGCAGCGCAGTCGATTTCATTGAACTACCGCGACACAATGCGTTACATTATCCTGCCCCAAGCGATCCGGCGGATCCTGCCCGCACTGGGCAATCAGCTTGTCTATATGATGAAAATGTCGTCACTTGTGTCGGTGATCGGTTTGCAAGAGCTGACACGCAAGGCTAACGAACTGGTCGTGTCTGAATACCGTCCGTTAGAAATATACACCATTCTAGTGCTAGAATATCTGGTGCTGATCCTTATCGTATCTGCTGGCGTCCGCTGGTTGGAAAGACGTCTGAAAGCGAGCGACACCTGATGCAAAAAGATGATCTGACAACCGGTACGATGGCCAGCCACTTTCGCGCTCTTGCTATCCCTGCTGCGTTTGGGATGCTATTTGCCACGCTTTATAACGTCGTTGATGTGTATTGGGCTGGGCGGCTGTCGACGGATGCGCAGGCGGGGCTTGCGATTGGATTTCAGGCGTTCTTTATCCTGATGGCCGTTGGCTTTGGGCTAAGTTCCGCGTTGAGCGCGCTGGTTAGTAACGCCAAGGGCAGCAAGGACACAGCACAGACACAGACCTTTATCGCCCAAGGGCTGACATACGGCGTGATTGCAACGGTTGTCTTAATGATTGTCGGCTGGATTTTGGGCCCAGTGTTGATCACGCTGGTGTCGGAACCGGGCGCATACCGTGATGCGGCGTTGGGTTATTTCCGCTGGCTGATTTTGGCACTGCCCGGGTTCTTTCTGGCTTACGGTGGCAACGGTATCTTGCAAGCACATGGCGACAGCCGCAGCATGCAACGCGCACTTATGGTGGCGTTTTTCGTCAACATCGGCCTGAACCCGCTGCTGATGTTCGGCGTTGGTGGCATCTGGGACGGCATGGGGTTTAACGGGATCGCGGTCGCAACGATTGTCAGCCAAACTGGCGTTATGGTGTTCATAATCTCACGCATCCTAAAACTAGATGCGATGCAATCCGTAGCGCGAGCCACGTTCCGACCATCTCGCGATATTTTTGGACAGATCACCGCACAATTGATCCCTGCATCGTCGGCGATGATGGTCATGTTCGTGTCTGGTTTTGTCGTGCAATTTGCGCTCAAGGAGTTTGGCGGGGCGGCGGTTGCGGCCTACGGCGTCGGGCTGCGGATCGAACAGATTTTACTGTTGCCTGTGCTCGGCATGACAGGTGCGTTGTTGCCAATTGCTGGCCAAAACTTTGGCGCAAAAGACTTTGACCGCGTGCGCGCCGCATTGCGGTTTTGTTGGATGACAGGGTTCGCGATGACCGTCGTGGCTACCCCAATCTTGTTGTTTGCTGGCGAATGGGCCATGTCGCTGTTTTCCGACGATCCGGAGGTGATCCGCATCGGATCAAGCTATCTGCGCGTCGATGCGTTCTTGTTCCCAATTTACATGATGCTGTTCTCGATCAACTCGCTTTTGCAGGCGCTCAAGAAACCGATCTGGACGCTGTGGATCAGTATCTACCGCCAAGGATTTGGCGTCGCATTCTTTATCTGGGTGTTTATCGGCGTGTTGGATTTCAGCGTCTGGGGCGTTTGGTTGGGTATTGCAACGGCGGTGACAAGCGGTTGGGTGTTGTCGTTAATCATCGCGGGCAAAGTCGCGAAAGACCAAATCGGCGGACTTATTCGCAAGTAGATCAACGACAAGTCTATTGCCTGAACGCGAGGGCTATGGTCGGATCAGCAATACATCGTCAAGATGAACCCTATGGCCTGAAATCCGGAGTTGAACAGATGTTTTTGAAAAACGCTTGGTATGTGGCCGCTTGGGACCATGAGATCACGAATGATCTGCAACAGATCCTTGTTTTGGGCGAAAAGGTTTGCATATTCAGGACAGCATCTGGTGAAATAACAGCGCTTGAAGACGCCTGTCCGCACCGCAAATTGCCACTATCAAAGGGCCGGATCAAAGGCGATACGGTCGAATGCGGCTATCACGGGCTAACGTTTGATTGCGCGGGCCAATGCGTTTGGGCACCCGGCACCGGGCGCATTCCGTCAAATGCATCCGTGCATGCCTATCCGTTGTTTGAAAAATACGGGCTGGTGTGGATATGGATGGGCAATCCGGCATTGGCCGATCCGCATGATATTTTTGACATCGAAAACTATGGCGATCCAGCTTGGGGCATCAATCGCGGCGAAGCAATGGAACTGGATTGCGATTACCTATTGATGTGCGACAATCTGTTGGACCCGACCCATGTCGCATGGGTGCACCAAAGCAGCTTTGCCACCGCCGCAACAAAAGACACGCCCTTACGGGTCACAAAAACCGATGACGGTGTCATTGTGCACCGCTGGATGATGGATCACGAGCCAGCACCCTTTTACAAAAAAGTTGTGGAGTTCGCGGGTAACTGTGATCGCCTGCAGCACTATGAAGTGCGCTATCCATCGCATGCGCTGATCAAGGCGGTATTTACCCCTGCGGGGACTGGCGGGCCGGATGGTCCTTTGCACGAAAACACGTTTGTAATGGACAGCTATAACTTTATGACGCCAACAACCGCTGGCAAAACGCGGTACTATTGGTTTCAGTTGCGCAATATTCGCCCCGATGACGAAGCCTTATCCAAGATGATGACCGAGGACGTACAGCATGCGTTTGAAGAGGACCGAGATGTACTTAATGCCGTGCAAATTGGCATGGCGAATAAGACATCTCCGCATATTGATCTGCCTATTGATGGCGGGCAGTTGCGGTTTCGGCGGCACTTGCAAGCGATGATCAACGAGGAACAGCAGGTCGACCGACAGATGGCCGAGTAGCAGAATTAGGGCGCGTATTCGTATCGCAAGACGTTCTTTTGCACCTTGCCCATCGTGTTGCGCGGCAACGCATCAAGCATGATAAACTGGCGGGGCTGTTTGAAATTGGCCAACAGCAGTTCAATATGGACGGCAATGGCGTCCGCCGTAAGGGATTGATTTTCAAGCACAACAGCCGCAATCACGGCTTCACCGAAATCAGGGTGAGCCACGCCAAAAACAGCGCTTTCGCTGATCCCTTTGATGTCGTTGAGTACATCCTCAATTTCCTTGGGATATATGTTGTACCCCCCTGAAATGATCATATCCTTTTCCCGGCCAACGATGCTGATCCGACCATCCGCACCCATCGTGCCGAGATCACCGGTGATAAAGAACCCGTTGGAGCGCAGCTCTTCGCGGGTTTTTTCAGGCATGTTCCAATAGCCTTGAAAGACGTTGTCACCCTTAACCTCGATCACGCCGATATCGCCTTGCGGCACAGGTGTGCCGTTGTCGGTGATGACAACTTGGGTGCCTGCCAATGGATACCCTACCGTGCCCGCAACGCGCGGCCCGTCAAACGGGTTTGAAGTGATCATGTTGGTTTCGGTCATGCCGTACCGCTCTAGGATCTTCTGTCCTGTGCGGGTTTCAAATGCTGTGTGGGTTTCAGCCAACAGCGGCGCGCTACCCGACACAAACAGACGCATACCTGCGCATAGTTCGCGGGTGAACCGCGCGTCGCTCAACAACCGCGTGTAGAACGTTGGCACCCCCATCAGCATGGTGGATTGCGGTATTTCTGACAGGATCAGATCAATGTCAAAGCGGTCGATGAACCGGATGGACGCACCCGCAATCAGGCAGGTGTTCATCGCCACAAACAACCCGTGCGTATGAAAAATTGGCAGTGCATGTATCAGCCGGTCAGAGGCCGTAATCTGCCAATGTTCGGTCAAAACCTTGGCGTTGGACAACAGGTTTTTATGCGACAGCATCGCGCCTTTTGACCTGCCCGTTGTGCCGGATGTATATAGCAACGCGGCCAAATCATCGGGCCCGCAATCAACTGTATTGAACGTGTCGGGCGCCGTATTTGCCGCCACTGACAGGCTGCCCATCCTGTCAATATCCAGTGTCATGACTTTGATGTTTTGATCCGCGCACAGCCGCGACACCGCTGTCGCATCTTTTGCATCGCAAATCACAAGCGCAGGGGATGCGTCACCGATGAAATACGACAGCTCTGCCTCGGTGTAGGCCGTGTTCAACGGCAGATAGACCGCGCCCGTTTGAACGGCGGCGCCGTAAAGTGCGATTGTGTCGGCCAGTTTGGGGGCTTGAATAACAATGCGGTCACCGGCGGCGACGCCTGCATCTGTTAGCACGTTTGCTATCTGGGCTGCACGGCGCACGAAGGCCGCATAACTGACAACCGATCCATCATCACATTCTAGGAACGCTGCTTGGTTTTGAGCGTGCGGTGCAAATAGCGCATCATAAAGGGTGTTGGTCACTGGGTCGCTTTCTTAACTGGTGCCGTCTGCAACGCCTGCACGTTGCGGGATGCTCCGATTTTGGATCGAAGCGCGAAGTCGTCGTAATTGGTTTCTATATGTTGGAGATCACTGCCCCTGTAGCGGCTATACGCCCAAGGCGGGCAACGCCGGATGCAGCATATCGACGATCCTCATCCTTGTCGGCTTTTGTCTCAAAAAATTTGCCTTCTTTTAAAAACCGGACCCACTCTGTGAAATAACAGCGCATAGCTGCATCTAAGGGAAAGAATTGGGTCATGATCGTTGCCGCGCCCATTGCGTTCACATCACGCGCATCTTGATACACGTAGCCCTGTCCAGCATTGACGTGCGAAAGCGATGCCACCGCACCATCACATCCATGCCTTTGTCGTAGGTTGTGGCTGGCGCTTGCCTGAGTTCGAATTGGGAAAGCTATCGAGAAAATCAAAGCGTTTGGGAATGGAATGAGGCTGAAGGCTCACTGCACAATGCGCTCTAATTTGGGAGATAGATACGTTTGCGTCGTCGTGTAAAACAATCTGCGCTGCCAGCACAAAGCCAAAGATCTCGTGTGGCTCTTTGTGGCAGGCCGCTTCCTTAATTGCCGCATATTCAAGCAGTACGGCTTCTACCTCGTTAGGGCTGACCAGCTTGCCGCGACTTTTGAATATCCGGTCAAATCGGTCAACAAAATGCATCTGCCCTTGCGGGTCGATACGGACAAGATCGTTGGAATGAAAATATCCGTCGGTATCCAGCCCAGTATACCCACCATCGTCTTGAATATAGCCCATGAAGACAGTTGGGCCACGCAAAACAAGTCGTCCTGTACCGGCTGGAAGACAACCCTGTTCGATTGGATCAATGTACCAATCCAAGTGCTCAAACGGTGTCCCGACGACGTTGCAATTTTCGGACACCATACCGTAGGTCCTGTGAGAAATACGCGGTCCAGCCTCTGTCATGCCATATAACAACACGCGGGTTGCGTGCGGAAACGCGATTCCGAGCTGGTCCATCAAATTACTCTCAGTACTTTCACCGCCGATCGTGACCAACCGTACACCAGGAAAAGCTTTGCCATTCCAATATGCGAAAAATAATCTCCACAGCGATGGCGGTCCCTGAATTACACTCACGCCTTCACTGCGTACGGCACGCAGCACCACTGGAGGCGGGGCATCTAACGCGAAAAGCCGAACTGTTGCTCCAGCCCAAAGCGTGCTCAAGGTTCCGCCAAACAGGCCATACATATACGTCAGGGGTGTCACCACTGCGACAAGATCATTCGACTGAAGCGATAATTTGGACGCGATTGTTTGGATGTTTATCAAGACAGATTCCGCTGACAAAGCGACCAGTTTGGGTGAGCCTGTCGTTCCGGATGTGCAGATTACCAATGCTTCGTCACGGGGCTGAAACTGACCCGCGCAAATTTGGGTATCGCAATTGGCGAACTTCGTTTTATTTTCAGAAAGAGTAGCCCGCTCTAGGGATTTTTGCAGATCTGCAAGACCTTCAGAACTACGACCTTCGCGGGAAATGACGGGAACCAGCCCAATGCTCCAGCACGCAAGAACAGACAACAAAAGCGCAAGTGGTTCAGTTTGCGCCAACAAAACACGTGAACCTCCAGCTATCCTGTCGCGTCCAATTGTCTTTGCCAACGCATCTACGCGCTGCAAAATTTCACTGTAACTTGTTTGGCCGCCATCGCTTTGGATTGCACAAGCATGGCCACGAAGGCAGGCGCCCTTTTTAAAACTTGCCCAGATCATGTGCCGAATTCACGACGAAACTGGGCCGCAAGAAATCGCAAATTCTCAGGCGAGGAAACTATGACCTTTGACATGTCAGCCCAATGATCTTCAATCCAAGCGCGGGTCCAATCTTTGTCTCCAAGCTCTTGTTTGGGTGCCTGTATAGGCAGAATCCGCAGAGCCAAATTATCTCCCTCCCACAAGACCCAGGTTGAAAAGGAGACTACGTTTAGGCGACGGGCAAGCATTGGAATTCCAACAGAAAAACGCCGTATCTGGTTCAGGCCCTTCACGTTTACATGATCGGCGCTGAAACCACCGTCGGGTGCGGCAAACAGCAGGCCACCTGACCGCAAATGCAATGCCGACTTCAACATAATCATGGGCCGGTTCGTGGCATCTCTGGGATCCAGAAACGTTTCAGTGGCTGTCGCGAGCCAGCCAGGCATATCGTGCATGTTGGTTAGGACCATCGCCTTTGCATAACGGTCAATCACCACGTTCATCAAAAACTTGGGCGGTCCAATATGCGCAGTCGCCAGAATGACACCACTTTGGCCAAGGGCCGTATCTACGGTTGACCAATCCGCAACGCCCAACAAAGCCAGCGCCTCGTCACGTTTATGTTGGTCGTATAAGTAGACACGCGTCAATTCACCTGCCGCAATGCCCCACCAAGCCCTTTCGCACCACGCGTCCACCTGTCCCGAAGCCATCGAAAGATGTTTTACGCACTGTCTGACGTCAGCGCTTATGGGTCCAAATAGCGTTATTTGATAAGAGAGTGTTC
>CAJXTP010000057.1 GCA_913061335.1 uncultured Loktanella sp. | reverse complement strand
CGAGATGTAGAGAGGTCTCGTGGGCTCGGAGATGTGTATAAGAGACAGACTGCGTTGCTGGAATCGCTCGAAGGCAAAAAAGGCATGCCGCGCATGAAGCCGCCGTTTCCTGCGGGGGCTGGCCTGTATGGCTGCCCGACCACAGTGAACAACGTGGAATCGATTGCGGTTGTGCCAACAATTTTGCGCCGTGGGGGCAGCTGGTTCTCTGGCATTGGCCGTGCGAATAACGCGGGCACAAAGCTGTTCGCGATCTCTGGTCACGTCAACAACCCCTGCGTTGTCGAAGAAGAAATGGGCATCCCATTTGAAGAGCTGATCGAAAAACATTGCGGCGGTATTCGCGGCGGCTGGGACAATCTTAAGGCTGTTATTCCGGGCGGATCATCCGTGCCAAACGTGCGCGGCGCGGATATGCGCGACGCGATCATGGACTTTGACGGGCTGAAAGAAAAAGGCTCTAGCCTTGGCACTGCGGCGGTCATCGTGATGGATAATTCCACCGATATGATCAAAGCGGTCTGGCGTTTGTCCAAGTTCTATAAACACGAATCGTGTGGCCAATGTACGCCGTGCCGCGAAGGCACCGGATGGATGATGCGCGTCATGGCGCGCCTTGTCGAAGGCAACGCATCCGTTGACGAAATCGACATGCTGCTCGACGTGACCAAACAGGTCGAAGGCCACACTATTTGTGCGCTTGGCGATGCGGCCGCTTGGCCAATTCAAGCCCTGATCAAGAACTTCCGTGGCGACATCGAAGACCGGATTGCACATAAACGCAGCGCAATTGCGGCTGAATGAAGCGGCAGACTAAATTCAATAGGCGCGGCAGTGGATTTAGCTGGCGCGCTTTTGCGTTTTCCTTGGCGGTTTATGTTCTGGGCATGGCCACAACGATCTTTGGGTCGCAAAATTTGGTGCTGTATTATGCAGGGATTGCGCTGATCGCGGTTGGTGCAATTGCAGTTTCGACGGCCGTGGTTGACGGGTTGCTGTCAGTTACGCGGGCGTTTCGCACCGCATTAGCTTTGGCCGCATTAGGGATCATCGCCTACGTCATCTGGACTACGGTTGCCCCCTGATGTGTGGAAAAACGCCACAACGACACCTTGCTGAACTGAATATTGGGCGCCTCATTGCGCCCGTTGACGATCCCCGCGTCGCTGATTTCATGAACAATCTCGACCGCATCAACGGACTTGGCAAACGTATGCCGGGATTTGTCTGGATGATGGAAGGCGACGCAGGCGCGGGCAATACGGCGACTGCCATCGACGGCGACCCACAGTATATCCCGAACCTCACGGTTTGGGAAACGCCTGCCCACTTGCAAACATTTGTGTACGACACGCTGCATGCCAAATTCATGCACCGACGCGCCGAATGGTTCGAGGTTCTAGGCGAAATGCACTTTGTTATGTGGTGGGTGCCTGTCGGGCATAAACCCACATTGGCCGAGGCCATGGCAAAACTTGACCATCTGCGCAGCCTTGGCGACAGCGATGATGCGTTTGGCTGGGACTATATGCGCGCCAACACGGCGCCATCCGCGTAAACCCGCCAACAAACCCGAAATTTGTAATCTGTTATTGAATAACAACGTGGAACGGTCGACATCTAACCCAAGCAGGGCGATGCGCCCGTATCCAAAAGAAAGACTTGGCCCATGAAAAAGACACCAGTAATTGCATTGGCAATCTGCGTGACCGTCGCAGGCTTTAGCGGCGCCGTTTCAGCGGACCCCGCGCTGAAAGACGTCGCACATGTGCGCGAAGGCCTTATCGCCACGGGTATGGCGCTCGAGATATCCAAGAGATGTGGCACCATAAAACCGCGCCGAATTCGTGGGATCAACTATTTGTTTTCATTGCGAAAACATGCCTTTGATCTGGGCTTTTCTCGCGCTGAAGTGGACGCATATACCAACGACAAAGTCGAAGAAAATCGTCTGATTGTAATCGCTTATGGCCGGTTGCAAGACCTCGGCGCTGTCGCAGGCGATGAGGCCAGTTATTGCGCCGTAGGCCGTGCGCAAATCGCCGAAGGCAACGCAATTGGACGGCTGTTGCGTTAACCCTTTTGGGTACATCGACAATTATTCAAGACACTGCCCCGAAAGAAGCCACTTTTGGGGCGGTTTTTTTGTCAATCTGACTGGCATCGCGGGCCATGTCGCGTTAGAACCCAAGCAGGCTGCATCTCAATAATTGGGTGTGCAGTGCAATGGGAATATAAAGGCGCGCTATGTCTGATCTTCGCAAAGTTGTTATCGATGGAAATGAGGTCGAGGTTGACGGGGCAATGACCCTGATCCAGGCCTGTGGCGAGGCGGGTGTTGAAATCCCGCGTTTCTGCTATCATGAACGGCTTTCGATTGCGGGCAATTGCCGCATGTGTCTGGTCGAAGTTGTCGGCGGCCCACCCAAACCTGCTGCGTCTTGCGCCATGCAGGTTCGTGATTTGCGCCCCGGTCCCGAAGGTCAGCCACCCGTTGTGAAAACCAATTCGCCGATGGTCAAAAAGGCCCGTGAAGGCGTGATGGAATTCCTCCTCATCAACCACCCGCTTGATTGCCCTATTTGCGACCAAGGCGGCGAATGCGATCTGCAAGACCAAGCGATGGCTTACGGCGTCGATTTCTCGCGCTTTCGCGAACCAAAGCGTGCAACCGACGATCTTGATCTCGGCCCGCTTGTTGAAACCCACATGACCCGCTGTATTTCCTGCACGCGCTGCGTGCGCTTCACTACCGAAGTCGCAGGCATCCACCAGATGGGCCAAACTGGTCGCGGCGAAGACGCTGAAATCACATCCTACTTGGGTGAAACTCTCGACAGCAACCTGCAGGGCAACATCATTGATCTGTGCCCCGTCGGCGCGCTGGTCTCAAAACCCTATGCATTCACCGCCCGTCCTTGGGAATTGACCAAAACCGAATCTATCGATGTGATGGATGGCCTTGGCTCCAACATTCGCGTGGATACCAAAGGCCGTGAAGTCATGCGCATGTTGCCGCGCAACCATGACGGCGTGAACGAGGAATGGATTTCCGATAAAACCCGTTTCGTTTGGGATGGTCTGCGCCGCCAGCGCCTTGATACGCCGTATATCCGCGAAAACGGTAAGCTGCGCAAAGCAGACTGGCCCGAGGCACTGACCGCCGTCGCCGCTGCAATGAAGGGCAAAAAGATTGCTGGCCTTGTTGGCGATCTCGCGCCAACCGAAGCCGCATTTGCACTGAAGGCATTGATCGAAGGGCAAGGCGGCACCGTTGAATGTCGTACCGATAACGCCGCACTGCCAGCTGGCAATCGCTCTGGTTACGTCGGCACCGCGGCCATCGAAGACATTGACAGCGCGGAGAAAATCCTGCTGATCGGCACCAACCCGAAATTGGAATCACCTGTCCTGAACGCGCGTTTGCGTCAGGCATGGTCGCGCGGCGCAAATATCGCGCGCATCGGTGCCCCTGTTGATCTGACATACCCTGTCGAAGACCTCGGCGCGGGCCGCGACGCCCTCGCTAATCTTGCCGTTTTGGATGAAAACACGCTTGTGATCATCGGCATGGGCGCATTGACAGAGGCCGACGGCGCAGCCGTACTTGGCACCGCAATGTCGAAATCCGGCGGCAAATTTTTGGTGCTACACACCGCCGCTGGCCGCGTTGGCGCGATGGACGTCGATGCGACCACCGATGGGGGCCTTAAGGCCGCTGTCGACGGTGCAGACGTGATCTACAACATGGGTGCCGACGAGTTGGACATCGATGCAGGCGCATTTGTGATCTACCAAGGTTCGCACGGCGACCGCGGTGCACACCGCGCTGACATCATCTTGCCAGCCGCCGCCTACACCGAAGAAAACGGCCTGTTCGTGAACACCGAAGGGCGGCCACAACTTGCGCAGCGTGCATCCTTTGCGCCCGGTGAAGCCAAAGAAAACTGGGCGATCCTGCGGGCATTGTCTGCTGAACTGGACGCAACCCTGCCATTTGACAGCCTTGGCGCACTGCGCACCGCAATGATCGCAGCGCACCCGCACTTGGGGGCAATTGACGAAGTTGCTGCCAACGACTGGGCACCGCTTAAGGCCAAGAAAATGGGCAAAGCCAGCTTCCGCTACGCCGTATCCGACTTCTACCTGACAAACCCAATCGCGCGGGCAAGCCAGTTGATGGCGGAACTCTCGGCAAACGCGAAATCGCGGGCATCTGCCGCGCTGGCTGCCGAGTAGGTGAAGATCGCAGCGATCATATCCGCGCTTACGCTGACGGCCTGCACAGTTGCAGATCCGCAAGTGTCCAAAGGGTCTATGTCACCATCATATGATGGCATTGAGACACGGCTGTTGGACGGTGATTTGGTCAACTTTCGGGTGGCTATGACTGGCGCTAATACGGTCGAACAAGTGACGAAATACGCCGAGTGCGCGGCTGCACAATATACGCTGATCCGTGGATACGGGTTCTTGCGGCATGTGCGGACCCAAGCGGCGGAAAATGGCGGGCTTTGGTCCGCCGATGCAGTTTATACGATCTCTCCTGCGCTTCCGCGTGGGCTCAAGACAATTGACGCCGAAGTGGCCGTCGCCGATTGCGGCACGGCTGGCATTCCAACGGTGTAAGGAAACGAAAACTATGGTTGAATTTTTCACCAATACCAATCTGGGCATCGTGCTTGTGATCCTTGGGCAGTGCCTTTTGGTACTGATCCCGCTTTTGGTCGCACTTGCGTTCCTGATGTATGCTGACCGGAAAATCTGGGCTGCTGTGCAGATGCGCAAAGGGCCGAACATGGTTGGGCCTTTCGGGCTGCTGCAATCATTCGCGGATTTCCTGAAATACATCGTCAAAGAAATCGTCGTGCCTGCGGGCGCTGACAAATTCGTGTTTTTCCTCGCGCCAATGATCGCCTTTGTTCTGGCCGTCATCACTTGGGCAGTGATCCCGTTCAACGATGGCTGGGTGATCTCAAACATCAATGTGGCGATCCTTTATGTCTTCGCGATTTCGTCGCTTGAAGTCTACGGCGTGATCATGGGCGGTTGGGCATCCAACTCCAAATACCCGTTCCTTGGCTCACTGCGGTCTGCGGCACAGATGATTTCCTACGAGGTTTCCATCGGCCTGATCATTATCGGTGTGATCATTTCCACAGGATCAATGAACTTCGGCGATATCGTCGGCGCCCAAGAAGGCGGCTTCTTTAGCTGGTATTGGGTCGCGCATTTCCCAATGCTATTCTTGTTCTTTATCAGCGCCTTGGCTGAAACAAACCGACCACCGTTTGATTTGCCAGAAGCAGAATCAGAACTGGTTGCAGGCTACCAAGTCGAATACTCATCGACCCCGTTCCTGCTGTTTATGATCGGCGAACTAATGGCGGTCGTGCTGATGTGCGCACTCGTGTCGCTGCTGTTCTTGGGCGGCTGGTTGTCACCCGTCAGCTTCCTGCCAGACGGCGTGTTCTGGATGGTCCTGAAAATGAGCGCGGTCTTCTTCATGTTCTCGATGGTGAAGGCACTGACACCACGCTACCGCTACGACCAACTGATGCGGATCGGCTGGAAAGTCTTCTTGCCGCTCTCGCTGTTCTGGGTCGTGCTGGTGTCGTTCCTTGCAAAATTTGAAGTTCTGGGGGGCTTTTGGGCTCGCTGGACAATGGGAGTTTAACCAATGAACGAACCATTTGATTACACCCGTACAGCCAAATACTTCCTCCTGATGGATTTCTGGAAGGCGTTCGGGCTTGGCATGAAGTATTTCTTCAGCCCCAAGGCGACGCTGAACTACCCACATGAAAAGGGGCCATTGTCCCCACGTTTCCGTGGCGAACACGCGCTGCGCCGCTATGCAAACGGCGAAGAACGCTGCATCGCATGTAAACTCTGCGAAGCGGTCTGTCCCGCGCAAGCCATCACAATCGACGCGGAACCGCGCGATGACGGGTCACGCCGGACAACCCGATATGACATCGACATGACGAAATGCATCTACTGCGGTTTTTGCCAAGAAGCCTGCCCAGTAGACGCAATCGTCGAAGGCCCGAATTTTGAGTTCTCAACAGAAACCCGTGAAGAGCTGTATTACGACAAAGATAAGCTTCTCGAAAACGGCGACCGTTGGGAAGCAGAGATCGCGCGCAACCTAGAAATGGATGCGCCGTACCGATGAATTTAGGATGGGTTTCATAAGATGGGTGCTTGGGGAACAGGTAGCTTTGACAACGACGGCGCGTTGGACTTCCTTGCGGATTACCGCGAGGGGACCGTTGCCGTTGTTGAATCCGTTCTAAAAGACCTCGCCAACCTAGAAGACGGCACTTACATCGAAATTGATGCAGGGCAGGCGGCCATCGTCGCAGCCGAGGTTGTGGCAGCGTGCCACGACAATCCGGCCGATGCGTTAGAAGAAGACATGCTTGAAGATGCATTGGTGCACCGCGCCGCCGTCGTCGAACACCTTGATCTGATCGACTTTGCAACAACCGCACTGCCAAAACTTCTTGTGTCCGAAACATCAGAACTTGCCGAAACATGGGAAGACGCCGATCCAGCCGACGCAGAGGCGTTTCAAACCAACGTTGCCGACCTGTTATCGCGCTTAGGAGACATCGTATGACCGACAATCCGTTCGCCGCATTCCTCAAGATGGGCCAAGACATGGCCAAAGAATTCAACCCCGCGTCCGAGACATTCGCGCCAAAGGGTTTTGAAGATCTGTTTCCAACAATGTCCAAGGATATGATGGAACAGTTCATGGGCAAGGGCATGAACCCCGACGGGTTGGATGCGAAAACCAAGCTATTGCTGACGTTGCACGCGCTGACCATCACTGGTGCCAGCGCCGACGTGCAAATCCGACTGACCGTGCGCCACCTCATCGAGGCAGGTGCCACCAAACAGGAAATCGCAGAAACAATCGCCCAAGCGGCGGTGTTCGGCGGTGTGCCTGCAATGACAACGGCGATGGAAATCGCCACCGACGTGATGGAAAAGGACGCATCTTCATGACCGTTGCCGCATTCACATTTTACCTCTTTGCGATCTCCACGATTGCAGGCGGATTGATGACAGTCATCAGCCGAAACCCCGTGCATTCGGTGCTTTGGTTGATCCTCGCATTCCTGTCGTCAGCAGGGCTGTTCGTCCTACTGGGCGCGGAATTTGTCGCCATGCTGCTGATCATCGTCTACGTCGGCGCGGTCGCGGTGCTGTTCCTCTTCGTGGTCATGATGCTCGACGTCGACTTTGCAGAACTCAAGGCGGAAATGTCGAAATACATGCCACTGGCCCTGCTGATCGGCGTGATCATCTTGATGCAACTCGGCATGGCCTTTGGGGCTTGGGATTACGCGGATGCAGTCGCGGCAAACATCGACGCACCCGCAGGCGACGCGCAGAACACAGCCGCCCTTGGCCTGCTGATCTATGACAAATATATTATGCTGTTCCAACTGGCTGGCCTGATCCTGCTGGTCGCAATGATCGGCGCAATCGTACTGACCCTGCGCCACCGAACCGACATTAAGCGCCAGAACGTAATGCAACAAATGCACCGCGATCCAGCAAAATCCATGAAGAACATCGACGTCAAACCAGGGCAGGGGCTTTAATCATGATCGGTATCGAACACTACCTCACCGTATCTGCGGCACTCTTTGTAATTGGCATCTTTGGCCTGTTCCTAAACCGCAAAAACGTGATCATCCTGCTGATGAGCATCGAACTGATGCTGCTCGCAGTGAACATCAACTTTGTTGCCTTCTCCAGCTTCCTTGGGGATCTGGTCGGCCAAGTGTTCACGCTTTTCGTCCTCACAGTCGCCGCCGCCGAGGCCGCGATTGGTCTGGCGATCCTCGTTTGTTTCTTCCGTAACCGCGGAACGATTGACGTTGAAGACGTCAACGTGATGAAGGGCTAAACCACATGGAAACCATCATCCTATTCGCCCCTCTGGTCGGCGCGCTTATCGCGGGCTTTGGCTGGAAATTCATCGGGGAAACCGCAGCACAGTGGCTGACCACAGGGCTGTTGTTCCTTGCGGCGTTCCTGTCATGGGTCGCGTTCCTGACGTTTGACGGCGTCACCGAGCATATCCAGATCATGCGTTGGATCGAATCCGGCACATTATCCACCGATTGGGCGATCCGCATGGACCGTCTGACCGCCACAATGCTGATCGTGATCACAACTGTGTCCGCGCTCGTGCATCTGTATTCCGTCGGCTACATGGCGCATGACGAAAACTTTGGTGAGGGCGAGCATTACAAGGCCCGTTTCTTCGCCTACCTGTCATTCTTTACCTTTGCGATGTTGATGCTGGTGACAGCCGACAACCTCGTGCAAATGTTCTTTGGCTGGGAAGGGGTTGGCGTCGCATCCTACCTGCTGATCGGTTTCTACTACAAAAAACCAACCGCCAACGCCGCCGCGATTAAGGCTTTCGTGGTCAACCGTGTCGGTGACTTCGGCTTCGCATTGGGCATCTTTGCGCTTTATATGATGACCGACAGCATCAAATTCGACGACATCTTTGCGGCAATCCCAACGCTGGCACAGCAGGAACTTACGTTCCTCTGGACAGACTGGAATGCGGCCAACCTGATCGCGGTCCTGCTGTTCATCGGCGCGATGGGTAAATCAGCACAGCTGTTCCTGCACACATGGCTACCCGACGCGATGGAAGGGCCAACGCCCGTCTCCGCGCTCATTCACGCCGCCACCATGGTTACCGCCGGTGTGTTCCTCGTTTGCCGGATGTCACCACTGCTTGAATACGCGCCAGAGGCGAAAAACTTCATCGTATTTATGGGCGCCACAACCGCGTTCATGGCTGCGACCGTTGGTCTTGTGCAGAACGACATCAAACGGGTTATCGCATATTCCACCATGTCGCAGCTTGGCTATATGTTCGTGGCCGCTGGTATCGGCGTTTATTCCGTCGCGATGTTCCACCTACTGACACATGCGTTCTTTAAAGCGATGTTGTTCCTTGGTGCTGGCTCCGTGATCCACGGGATGCACCACGAACAAGACATGCGGAACTATGGCGGCCTGCGTCACAAAATGCCCAAGACATTCTGGGCGATGATGATCGGCACCCTTGCGATCACCGGCGTCGGCATTCCGTTCCTTTATATCGGTTTTCCTGTTGGGTTCGCGGGCTTTGTGTCCAAAGACGCAATCATCGAATCCGCCTATGCAGCGCAATCATCCTACGCATTCTGGATGCTCGTAATCGCGGCCTTTATGACCAGTTTCTACAGCTGGCGCCTGATGTTCATGACATTCTACGGCACGCCGCGCGGCGACAAGCACACCCATGACCACGCGCACGAAAGCCCCAACGTCATGTTGATCCCGCTTGCGGTATTGGCATTTGGCGCGGTGTTCTCTGGCATGATTTTCTACAAACCATACTTTGGCAGCGACGCATCTGTCGGCGAATTCTTTGGGGTGCTCGACGCCTCTGAAGAATCCGAAGACCACGCAAATGCATTCATGCTGATCTCGCCTGCCAATGCAGCAGCCGAAGAAACCGATGACCACGCCGAAGACGGTGACCACGGTGCTGCTGAATGGCCAACCGAGCCGGGCAAAGGCGCGATCTTTAAAGCCGCTGACAACCATGTGCTTCACGAAGCCCACGGCGTGCCCGCTTGGGTGAAACTGTCGCCGTTCATCGCAATGATCAGCGGTTTTGCCTTGGCCTTTTTGATGTATATCCATCGCCCCGATCTGCCTGCCAAACTGGCACGCCAACAGGCACCGCTTTATAACTTCCTGCTCAACAAATGGTACTTTGACGAGCTGTATAACGCGATCTTCATCAAACCAGCGATGTGGGTCGGGCGGTTCTTGTGGAAACAAGGCGACACCCGCACCATCGACGGCGGCATCAACGCGGTCGCCATGGGCATCGTGCCATTCTTCACCAAATGGGTGAACCGCGCACAGTCCGGCTACATCTTCACCTACGCCTTCTTCATGGTGCTTGGAATCACAGCCATGATCACATGGGTAACTATGACCGGAGGGGCCAACTAATGGGCAACTTACTTTCCCTCACCACGTTTATCCCGCTGCTGGGTGCGATCATTCTTGCGCTGTTTTTGCGCGGTGATGATGCGGAAGCCCAAGGCAATGCCAAATGGGTCGCAATGGGGACAACCGTGGCCACGTTCGTTGTGTCGCTGTTCATCCTGTTCGGGTTTGATCCGTCTAACACTGACTTCCAGATGGTGGAGGAACGTGAATGGCTGATGGGCATGAACTATAAAATGGGCGTCGACGGGATTTCGGTCCTGTTCGTGATGCTCACCACATTCCTGATGCCACTTGTGATCGCGTCCTGCTGGACCGTCAGCACACGGGTCAAAGAATACATGATCGCATTCTTGCTGCTGGAAACGCTGATGCTCGGCGTCTTCATGGCGCTCGACCTCGTGCTGTTCTACCTGTTCTTCGAGGCAGGCCTGATCCCGATGTTCCTGATTATCGGCATCTGGGGCGGCAAAAACCGGATCTACGCATCGTTCAAATTCTTCCTCTATACCTTCCTTGGGTCGGTCCTAATGCTGGTGGCGATGGTCGCAATGTTCAGTGAAGCAGGGACAACAGACATTCCAACGCTGATGGTCACTGAATTCGGTTCAGAAGACTTCTCGGTGCTGGGCATCCACGTTGTCGGCGGCATGCAAACCCTGATGTGGCTGGCATTCTTCGCATCATTTGCGGTGAAAATGCCAATGTGGCCGGTGCACACATGGCTGCCCGACGCACACGTTCAAGCGCCAACAGCTGGTTCCGTCGTACTTGCGGCAATCCTTTTGAAAATGGGCGGCTACGGCTTCTTGCGGTTCTCGCTGCCTATGTTCCCCATTGGGTCCGAAGTCATGGGCGACCTCGTTCTATGGCTGTCAGCAATCGCGATCATCTACACGTCACTTGTGGCGCTGGTCCAAGAAGACATGAAGAAACTCATCGCCTATTCATCCGTCGCCCACATGGGTTACGTGACAATGGGTATCTTTGCAGTCAACCAACAAGGTATCGACGGCGCGATCTTTCAGATGATCAGCCACGGCTTTATCTCAGGGGCGTTGTTCCTGCTGGTCGGGGTTATTTACGACCGGATGCACACACGTGAAATTGACGCCTACGGTGGGCTTGTGAACCGGATGCCAGCCTTCGCGCTGATCTTCATGTTCTTCACAATGGCCAACGTAGGTCTGCCCGGTACATCTGGGTTCGTCGGTGAATTCCTTGTGCTGATGGGCATCTTCCAAGTGAACACATGGGTTGCGATGTTTGCGACCACTGGGGTGATCTTGTCGGCGGCTTATGCGCTGTGGCTTTACCGCCGCGTAGTCATGGGCGATCTGATCAAAGAAAGCCTGCGCACCATCACAGACATGACAACCCGCGAGCGGTTCATCTTTGCGCCGTTGGTGTTCATGACATTGCTCTTGGGCGTCTATCCGGCGCTGGTGCTTGATATTATTGGACCAAGCGTTGCGGCGCTGGTTGAAAACTACGACATGGCGACGGCGGGTATGCACTCCGCTGGCACGCATTAAGGAACGGGTCACATGATCTCTGCTGATATCCAAACCATGATGCCGGAAATTGTTCTGGCGATCTTTGCGATGGGCGCGCTGCTCGCTGCGGTCTACACGACCAAAGACGGCATGGCGCCGCTGCTGACATGGGTGACATCAGGCGTTTTCGTCCTGCTGGCGCTCTGGATCGGGACGGGGGCCGCGCAAACGGTCACCGCATTCGATGGCATGTACAATAACGACGGGTTCGCACGGTTCGCCAAGGTCGTGATCCTGCTGTCGGCGGCGGCTGTGCTGCTGATGTCGCAAGAATACATGCAACGGCGCGGATTACTAAAATTCGAATACCCAATTCTGGTGGCACTGTCCGTTGTGGGCATGATGGTCATGGTCTCCGCTGGCGACCTGATGGCGCTTTACATGGGCCTAGAGCTACAATCACTGGCGCTTTACGTCGTGGCATCGCTGCGCCGCGACAGCGTGAAATCAACAGAAGCCGGTCTGAAATACTTCGTCCTTGGGGCGCTTTCGTCTGGCTTGCTGCTTTACGGTGCATCGCTGGTCTACGGCTTCTCTGGGACAACATTGTTCTCGGGCATCATCTTGGCCACTGCTGACGGCTATTCCGTCGGCCTGCTGATCGGCGTCGTATTCTTGATTGCGGGTCTGGCATTCAAAGTCTCGGCGGCACCTTTCCACATGTGGACCCCTGACGTTTACGAAGGCTCACCAACACCCGTAACCGCATTTTTCGCAACCGCACCAAAGATCGCAGCAATGGCGATGTTTGCGCGGGTCGTGCACGATGCGTTCGGCGGGATTGTCGGCGAATGGCAACAGATCGTGGCGTTCATCTCGGTGCTGTCGATGTTCCTTGGGGCAATCGCAGCCATCGGTCAGCGCGACATCAAACGGCTTATGGCCTACTCATCCATTGCACACATGGGCTTTGCGCTGATGGGCTTGGCGGCTGGCACGGCATTTGGCGTACAAGCCATGCTGATCTATATGGCGATCTATGTGACCATGAACGTAGGCACATTCGCGTTTATCCTCAGCATGGAACGTGACGGTCGGCCCGTAACAGACATTAATTCACTCAAGATGTACTCTAAGAAACAGCCGCTGATGGCGCTTGTCGTGCTTGTGATGATGTTCAGCCTTGCTGGCGTGCCACCGCTGTTGGGCTTCTTTGGCAAACTCTACGTGCTGCGCGCTGCCTATGACGCAGGGCTCGGCTGGTTGGCCGTCGCTGGTGTGATCGCATCTGTGATCGGCGCATTCTACTACATCCGTATCGTGTATTTTGTCTACTTCGGCGAAGAAAACGACGGGCTGGACGGCAAGATGCCTCCAGTTTTGTGGATCACTGCCATTGTGACTGCGGCCATTGTTGGGCTCGCTTGGGTGCCAGGTATCAACCTGTTTGGGATTGAAACCATCGCGCAGGCTGCGGCGGCGACACTTGTCAACTAACCAGATGACCCAGTGGCCCGCAGGGGTCGACAGGATCGTTCTGGACAGCACCACCAGCACAATGACCGAGGCCGCCCAAATGGCGGCCTCAATCACATCCCCCACATGGATCATGGCGCACCAGCAAACCGATGGGCGCGGGCGCAGGGGGCGGGCGTGGCTCACACCAAAGGGCAACCTGACAGCGACACTAGTGTTCAAACCGCAATGCACGCCAGCGCAGGCCGCACAGCGATCGTTCCTTGCGGCCAACGCGCTTTACAATGCGTTGGCGATATATGTCCCCTCCGAAAAACTTAGCCTGAAATGGCCCAACGACGTGCTTTTGCAGGGTGGCAAAGTCGCAGGCATCCTACTCGAATCCACCGGACAGCACGGCGTGGTCAGCTATCTGTCGATTGGGATCGGCGTGAACCTGCAAACCATCCCCCAAGGGGTCACCGACGCAGCCTTCGCACCCACCAGCCTCAAGGCGTCCGGCGGCTGGGACGTTGACGCAATCGACTTTCTGACAACGCTCGCCAATGCCTACGTCGATCAAGAGGCGCTGCTGGCAACGCATGGTTTCACCCGCATTCGGACCGAGTGGCTGAAACACGCAGCCAAACTGGGCGAGGTCATAACGGCCCGCACCGCATCGGCCGAAGTCACAGGCACATTTAAAACGATCGACGACGATGGTAATCTGGTTTTGATCACAGGCGCAGGGCCACAAATCATCCCCGCCGCTGACGTCTATTTCTGAAAAGGAACACATCATGCTTTTGGCCATCGACTGCGGCAATACCAACACTGTCTTTTCCATCTGGGACGGGTCGGCATTTATCGGAACATGGCGGATGTCGACCGAATGGCAGCGCACGGGTGACGAATATTACGTTTGGCTGAAAACCCTGATGGAAATTCACAAGGTCGACGTAACCATCAACGAGGTCATCATCTCGTCAACAGTGCCGCGCGTTGTCTTCAACTTGCGGGTCCTGTCTGATCGGTATTTCAACTGCCGGCCCTTGGTTGTTGGCAAATCCGATTGCCTGCTTCCGGCAGACCCGCGCGTCGACGAAGGGACCGCGGTGGGGCCTGACAGGTTGGTAAACACGGCAGGGGCCTACGCGCGACACGGCGGCAACCTGATCGTCGTGGACTTTGGGACAGCAACAACATTCGACGTGGTTGACACCGATGGGGCTTACGTCGGCGGGGTGATCGCGCCCGGCGTGAACCTATCGCTTGCGGCCCTTCACAATGCAGCTGCGGCGTTGCCTCATGTCGATATATCCAAACCGCAAGCGGTCGTGGGGACCAACACCGTTGCATGTATGCAATCAGGCGTGTTTTGGGGTTACGTGGGGCTGGTCCGTGAGATATGCGCTCGGATTAAGGCTGAACGGGGCGTAGCTATGCGCGTGATCTCGACCCTGTCTCTTATACACATCTCCGAGCCCACGAGACCTCTCTACATCTC